>NZ_JBHYVB010000015.1:28090-59607 GCF_042750115.1 Streptomyces sp. NPDC059455 | reverse complement strand
TTCGTGGTCGTACTTGGTCTACTGGGGGGGGCGGGGGACCTCCCCCGCGGCGGTCGGGGCGGGATGGCCCTAGTGCGCGGCCCACCGCACGGGGGCGCCCCGGGTCACCTTGACCGTGCTCGCGGAGTCGAATGGCCGGTCCGCATCGAGAGTGCAGGTGGTGTTCGTGGTGCGGTCGTGGAGGCTGATCGCCGTCGTGGCGGTGGCGCCGTCCAGTGCCGAGTCGATGTCTTCGGAGAGCTTGTCGGCGAGCCCCGGCTCGTCCGAGGTGCAGATCGCCGCCTGCGGGGTGGCCGCGTGAGCCGACCCCACCGAGGCGATCGTCGGCACCAGTGCCCCCGCGGCCAGCGCCGCTCGTGACGCCAGCGTGGTCCGGGGAAGCCGGGATATTCGTCGGTGTCGCCCCATGGTGTGCTTGTCCATTCGCTCGTGGTGCGGTTCATCACGCGGGGGCCTTCGCTCCGTCACGAAGACATCCCGGTGCTCCGGCACTGGAGGACGAACAAGCGATGGGCGGGGTTCAAAAGCGTGTCCGAATCTCACAAGATCGCTCCACAACCGGCACAGCACCCCGGCAGCCGACACGGTATGCGGCTCCGCCACGTGGCAGGGGCTCCGCCACGTGGCAGGGGCTCCGCCCCTGGCCCCCGGGCCTCCCCCTAGGTGGCCAGGTCCGCTCGCCTACGCGCCCGGACGCGGTCGAAGGACCACGCGCCCAGGCCCGCCAGCACGGCCGCCCCGAGTCCGTACAGCGGCAGCCACCGGGTCGTGGTGGACGCCAGGCAGTCGGCGACGGCCTCATGGCGGTGGCTGACCCGCGCGTACGCCAGGGCGGCGCCGTCCCGGCCGGCGAGGTTCGCCAGCGACGCCTCCGTGCGGAGGCTCTCGTACGTGCCCAGCGCCCGGCAGTGGCTGCGGGTGCCCGGCATCGGGAAGAGCCACGCCGAGCGCTGCAACACCGGGGCCAGCGCGATCGCGGCGCACAGGCCCACCACCAGGGAGTACGCGACCAGGTTCGATACGTACGCGGAGCGAGGGCCGGGCCCGCGTGGTGGCAGGCGGTAGAAGGAGAGGATCACCGCGAGAAGCGTCACTCCGATGTAGGACGCGAACCACTCCCAGGCTCCCTGCGCGAGGGCGAACGTCAGCACGGCCGCGAGCCCGATGCCGATGATCCCCGCCTGGCCGGAGGCGTCAGGGACCCCTCTGCCGACCGATGTGGTCTTCCGGGCCCCTTGAGCGTGGAGGTCGTCCACGGCCTCTCCTCCTCGTTCGAGGCCACCAGTGTTCGCCCAGATCGCCCCCTTGCGCCCGACGCCATGCCGGACCCGCCCGGGAGCCGCCCGGTTGGCGCCCTCGATGGTCGGCGTGCCGACAGTCCGCCACTCGGGGCGGGCCGCATAGTCGAGAATCGGGAATGAGAAATGAGAGAGGGGCCGGGCCGGACAGGAGAAGGTTGTGAGTGCATCGCGGATCGACTACCAGGCGGTGTTCGCCGTCACGCCCAGCCCATACCTGGTGCTGACCCCCGATCTGATGATCGTCGAGGTCAACGAGGCCTATCTGCGGGCCACGGGCCGGACCAGGGAGGAGCTGATCGGCCACTACCTCTTCGAGGTCCACCCCGACAATCCGGCGGACCCGGACGCCGACGGGGTGCGCAATCTGGACGCCTCGCTCCAACGGGTCCTGCGTTTGAAGCGAACGGACACGATGGCGATGCAGAAGTACGACGTCCCCATCTCCGGGCGTCCGGGAGTGTTCCGGGCGAAGTGGTGGTCGCCCATCAACGCACCCGTCCTCGGGCCCGACGGAGAGGTGCGGTGGATCATCCACCGGGTGGAGGACATGACCGAGTTCGTACTGACCCGCTCGCTGCGCCCGAGGCCCGAGGACGCGGGCGGGGAGCGCGAGGCGATGGAGGCCGAGCTGTACACGCGGGCGCGGGAGCTTCAGCGCCTCAACGAGGAACTCCGCGAGGCCCACGACCGGGAGCGCCGCACCGCCCTCACCCTCCAGGAGGCCATGCTGCACTCCCCGGACCTGGCCGGGCACCGCGAAATCGCCGTGCGCTACATGCCCGCCGCCCGCTCGCTCAACGTGTGCGGCGACTGGTACGACGTGGTGGACCTGTCCACGGACACCTTCACCGTCGCGGTCGGCGATGTGGTCGGCCACGGCCTGGAGGCCGCCGCCGTCATGGGTATGCTCCGCAGCGCCCTGTCCGCCGCCGTCCGCGCCATCAGCGAGCCCGGCAGAGCGATGGACGTCCTGAGCCTCTACGCCCGCACCTTCGAGGGCGCGCTGGCCACGACCGCGGCCAAGGCCGTCGTCGACACCCGCCACCGGCTCATCACCTACACCAGCGCCGGCCACCCGCCGCCCGTCCTGGCCCGGCCGGACGGCACCGTCGACCTGCTCGACCAGGCCACCAACCCTCCGCTGGGCCTTGTCACCGACGACCTCCCCCGCCCGCAGGCCACGGTGTCCTACGCCCCGGGCGACACCCTCGTGCTCTACACCGACGGACTCATCGAACGCCGTGGCGAGGACATCGACGTCGGCCTGCGCCGCCTCACCGACACCCTCGCCCGCCACACCTCTCTCGGCCCCGACCATCTGGCCGACACCCTGCTCACCCGCCTGGGCGTGGCCGAGGGCGGAACCGACGACATCGCCCTGATCGTCGTCCGTCTGTGAGATCCCGCCTGGTCATGCGTGGCCCGGTGCACGCGTCGCCGTTCCTAGACTCGGCGCATGGAGATCACCGACAGCACCGCGCTCGCCCGCGACCTCGCCCCCACCGGAGTGCTCCGCGCCGCCATCAACCTCGGCAACCCCGTCCTCGCCCAGGGCACCCCGGACGCGCCCGGCGGTGTCACCGTCGATCTCGCCCGTGAGCTGGCGCGGCGCCTCGGCCTACCCGTGGAGTTCCGCTGCTTCGACGCGGCCCGCAAGTCCTACGAGGCCATGGCCACCGGCCACGCCGATCTGTGCTTCCTCGCCATCGAACCGGCCCGCGAGGCGGAGATCGCGTTCACCCCCGCGTATGTGCACATCGAGGGGGTGTACGCCGTCCCGGCCGAGTCCCCCCTGCGCACACCGGAAGACGTGGACCGTCCGGGCATCCGTATCGGGGTGAAGCAGGGCTCGGCCTACGACCTGTACCTCACCCGCACCCTGCGCCACGCCACCGTGGTCCGGGGCCCGGAGGGGGTGGATGTCTTCCATGCCGAGAAACTGGAGGCCGCGGCCGGAATCCGGCAGCCACTGACCGCACACCTCGCCGAACGCCCCGAACTGCGGCTGATCGAGCCCGCGTTCATGACCATCCGGCAGGCCGTCGGGACGACGAGGACACGACGCCCGGAGACCGTGCGCTTCCTGAGCGAGACCGTGGCCCATCTGACGGACTCCGGGTTCGTCGCCGAGGCGCTCAGCCGGTCCGGACAGAACCCGGCACTGGCCGCGCCGACGGAGCAATGACCGAAGCGAGGCGCCATTCCTTTGGAACCGTTCGGTTACGGAACATGCATTCCATGCACACCGATCTGTACAAGGATTCCAGCCATCGCCACACTGATCGGGTTCAACGGAATGTACGGGGGAATTCCATGCATCGTGCCATCGTGGCCGCCGCGGCGGTCGTCACACTCACCGCCACCCTTGTGGCATGCGGCGGTTCGGACGGGGACAGCGACAAGGCCGGACCCACGAAGGACACCGGCTCCAGCGGCGCCGCCGAACCCGGCGGTGAGCATTCGCCCGACGCCGTGGCCAGCAGTGCGGGGTCGCTGGTAGGCAAGCTCGGCGACACCCTCGCGCTGGAGGGATCGCCCACCAACCTGGACACCACGGGCACGGTTCGGGCCGACTTCACGTTGAAGAAGTATGTGGACCGCGCACAGGCGGCGGTCGACTACTTCAAGGCTCCCGCCGGGAAGCGCCTGGTCGCAGCGGAATTCACGATCGTCAGCACCGGGACGGGCACCTACCGAGGCGGGTACAACGGGGCCAAGGCCATCGACTCGACCGGGCAGGGGTACATCGGCAAGCCCGGCTCCCCCACCGTCGGCGAGTCCCTGGACATCCCCCTGATCCTCGTGCCGGGCAAGCGGGCCACCGGTTGGGTGATCTTCGACGTACCGGAGGACGCGAAGATCACGGCCGTGACGTACCAGATCGACGCGAACGGAGTCGACGAGGACCGCACGGGCAGGTGGAACCTCGGCTAGTACGGCCGCCTCCGCCACCGGCCCATCCGATCCCTTACCCGATCCGGTACGGGAACCCGTGCGCTTCGAACTGCGCCGCGACGGGACGGCAGCCGGTCGGTCGGGCTCGTTCGGCCTGGCACGTCCCGGCGAGGTGGACTGGGCCGCCACCCGCACGGACGCCGCCACCGGCGCCCCGGCGGACGGCCACGCACACGTGCGCTTCGTCCAGTAGACGAGAGGGCGGCGGCACCCGCCGCCCGACACCGATCCGTGGGCCCGAAGAGCATCCATATGGGAGCGATCAAGACAACCCGCTGCTAACGTCGTTGTGGCGCTTCAGGGCTTCCCCACCGGCCCCCTGGCCCTCTCCTCGGTCACCCCGGAGCAACCGCTTCGGGGTGTGGTAACACCAGAGGTAAGGAGGGCCGGTGGACGGAGCCTGGGTCTTTGCCGCGATCGGAGTCGTGGGCGGTGCGGTCTACGTGCTGAACACGACGCTCGATCAGATCCCCCGCACCGCGGAACGGATGGTGAAGGCGGCGCACGCCCTGAGGGAGGCCAAGGCCGCTCTCAAGGCGCTTCGCCAGAAGTAGGCGCATTCGAAGCCCCCGGGGCACCCCTAGACCTCGGGGGGCTTCGCCATGTCCGCCGGCGGGCGGCCCGTGGCCGGAAGCGCGCCCTCCGAAACGATCAACGAGCAGAATGACGTGGCTCTGAACAGCCCCGCACTTCTGCCCCACCCGACCCGCGGGGCCGCTCACCACCCACTTTCCCGAGCCACGGAAGAAGTTCCATGACCGACACCGCATCCACCCGCCCCACCGCCGCCATCGCCCGCCTCGTCATACCGGCGGCCCTGGCCGCGGCGGTCGCCGTCCTCGTCGGCTACCTGATCTTCGACGCCGCCGGAGCCGACTTCGACGTCACCATGTCCGGCACCGAAAGCACCGTCACCGCGGTCCAGGCGTGCCTCGCGGCCTTCCTGGTGAGCCTGGTCGGCGGCACCGCCGCGCTGCTCATCGCGCGGCGCACGGCCCAGCCGACGCGTACCTTCGCCGCGATCGTGACCGTCGCCGTGGTGCTGTTACTCATCGGGCCGCTGGTGGGCGCCGACCAGGCCCTGACCGTCGTAGCCCTCGAGGTGCTGCATCTGCTCGCGGCGGCAGCCGTGCTCCTCGTCGTCGTGCCGCGCATCGGCACGACCACCACCACATCGACGGACGCCTGACCGCGTCGCGCCCGTGAGTGCCCCGCGACTCTGGACTCATGCCGCGTCGCCGCAAGCACGAGTTCAGGGTCGCGCACGTGGTTCAACCTCGCTGGGAGATGACCCCCACCGGCCACACATGCCGCGTCCGGGTACGGTCTTCGGCGAGATTCCGGCGCGATGATTCCGTTCGACGGACGCGCGGGAGACCGGTGGTCACGGAAACCTCGACAGGCCGCCGCACACACCTACTTCTTGGCATATCTTGGACCGATGAGTTCACATGACCTGGAGCCCCGGCCTCCGTCCCCGCTGGTGGAAAAGATAGACAGCGCGCTGGCAGTACTGATCATCGTCGGTATCGCCGGCGGATCGTTCTGGCTGGCCTCGGGCCTCACCTCGTCCTACATGGTGCTCTTCAACTGACGCGCCCGCGCCCGGGCC
Source organism: Streptomyces sp. NPDC059455 (assembly GCF_042750115.1). NCBI lineage: Bacteria > Bacillati > Actinomycetota > Actinomycetes > Kitasatosporales > Streptomycetaceae > Streptomyces > Streptomyces sp. NPDC059455. The sequence continues at coordinate 53,739 of NZ_JBHYVB010000015.1, read as the reverse complement.
GTGCCGGCTACCGGCCGGCCCGGGCGTAGAAGCGGTCCCGGCGCTTGGCTTCGCGGAGGAACAGGGCCGTGGGGATCAGGCAGATCACGACGGCCACCAGGCTGGCCTCCGGCCCGAACCCGCCGCCGGTCAGCGCCTCGGGACCGCTCACCGAGGCGGTGAACAGGCTGCCATGGCTCGCGTCGGAGCCGGAGACGGTGGTGCCGTAGACGCCGCCCTCCGCCATGTTCCACCCCAGGTGCAGCCCGATCGGCAGCCACAGGGAGCGGGTCGCCGCGTAGACCGAGCCGAACAGCAGGCCCGCCTCGACCGCGATGGCCAGCCCGCCCCACACCGTGGCGTCCGGGTTCACCATGTGCAGCGCCCCGAACAGCAGGCCCGACACCGCCAGCGCTCCCCAGGTGCCGGTCTTCTCCTCCAGAACGCGGAACAGCGCGCCACGGAAGGCCAGTTCCTCCGTCACCGCCACGCAGGTCATCAGGCCCAGTGTCGTGAGCGCCCCGCCGAAGGTGCCCCAGCCCTCCAGGTGGTAGCCGCCGCCCATCGCGATCACCGCGATCACCGCGATCACCAGCGAGAACATCCCGAAGCCGAGCAGCGCGCCGGTGCGCAGTTCCGATCGGGCGTTCACGGGCCGCAGTTCGGCCGGGTTCCGGCGGCCCTCCAGGCGCCGCACCAGCCATACGTACGCGCCGAGCGCGAGGGCCGCTGTCGCCACGCCCGACAGCAGGCCGGTCACCGGGGTCGCGTCGGCCACGCCATTGATCAGCGTGGTCAGTCCGTTCACTGCCAGGAGCGGTACGAACAGCACCGGCAGCCGTACCCACGCGGACTCCCAGCGCACTGAACGCGGCTTGCGGACGGCGCGCTGTTCGGGCGCACGCCCCGACGGCGCGGACATTCCCGGCCGCGGCGTCGGCTCCGGCCGCGGCGTCGGCTCCGGCGGCGATGTCGGCTCCGGCCGCTCGTTCGGCTGCGACATGGTGTCCTCCTCGTGGACCGGCCCCTCGTGGACCGGTGCGGATGTGCTCCGGTTCGGCACAGCGAGGAAGCTACGAGCGGGGACCGGCATGGATCGTCACCGCCACGTGGACAGTTCCCGAGGCGGGGTCCCCCGCGCGGGGCACCCAGGAGTCCACTCACGGGGGATGCCCGCGGCGGCGTTCGCGGATACGTTCGGCGGGCGCAGATCCGCTCCGCCCTCCCGTGCCCGCCCGTACCGGGCCACGGCCGCATCCCTGGGACCACAGTGAAATCCGTGAGACGTGAGAGCACCGACAGCGCACGGTCGCCCGGACCGGACGAAACGGCCGGGACGCGCCGCGCAGCGCGCATGGAGGCGGTCTGCGCCGGATGGTGGCGAACCGGGACCGCATGGTGGCAAGGGCGCCCGCGCGCCGCGCGGGACCGGGAGTTGGCGTTCGTGCTCACCGTGCTGTCCTTCGCCGAGCCGCTGGCCGGTGTCGGTGCCCGGTTCGGTGACCTGCCGACCCGGCACGCGCCCGTGCTCGCGGTGCTGCTGGCGCTGGGGCAGACGCTGCCGCTGGCCGTGCGCGCCGACCGCCCCGCGCTCTGTCTCACGCTGGTGGGCCTGGCCTTCGGGGTGCACCAATCGCTGGGGCTGCCGCAGACGTTCGCCAGCATGGGGCTCTATCTCGCGCTGTACTCGGTGGGCGCGCACGCGGAGCGCGGGCGGCGGCTGCTGGTCATGCCCGCCGTGGCGGCGTACGCCGCGCTGTCCGTCGTCCTGCACGCGCGCGGAGCGCCGCTGCCGCCGCAGGACTATGTCGTCATCGGGCTCGTGCTGGCCGCCGTCTGGGGTGGCGGCGCCGTCGTACGGGGCCGTCGGACGGCCGAGGCCGAGCGGCGACGGCTCGTGGCGGTGGCCGCCACGGCGACCGAACGAAGCCGTCTGGCACGGGAGTTGCACGATGTGGTGACCCACCATGTGACCGCGATGGTGGTCCAGTCCGACGCCGCGCCGTTTCTCATGGCCTCTCCGGAACGGGTGACCGAGGCACTGGCCGCGATCAGCGGCACCGGGCGGCGCGCGCTGGCCGAACTGCGGTATCTGCTGGGCGTACTGGAGGCCACGGGCGAGTCCGCGGCGAACGGGTCGGCACCGGGCGGGTCGGCACCAGGCGGGTCCGCGGCGAACGGGTCGGCGCCCGACAGTCGCGCGCCTGCCCGCGGCGATCTGCGCGACCTGATCGAGCAGACCCGCAGGGGCGGCCAGCCCGTCGACCTGATCGAGGAGGGCAAGCGGCTGCCGCTGCCGATCGGCGCGGACCTGACCGTGTACCGGCTCGTCCAGGAATCCCTCACCAACGCCGTGAAGTACGCGTCCGGGCGGCCCACCCGCGTCACGGTCGGCTACGGCCACGAACACGTCGACATCGAGGTCGCCAACGACGGTCCCGACGGCCACGCCCGCCAGGGCATCGGCGACGCTCACGACGACGGCCGTCACCCGGCGCCCGGACCGCGCCATGTATCCGGCGGCCGGGGTCTGGGCGGGCTCCGTGAGCGTGTCAGAATGCTCGGCGGCGACTTCACCGCGGGCCCGCGCACCGACGGGGGCTTCTCGGTCCGCGCCTGTATACCCACCGGAGGCGACGCATGACCGCGGGGCCCCCTCCGCCGCTCCCCCTCCCGCCGTTCCCCCCGGCGGACTCCGGCGCTCCGATCCGTGTGCTGATCTGCGAGGACCAGGCCCTCGTACGGGCCGGTTACGTCACGATCTTCTCGGCCCAGCCGGACATCGAGGTGGTGGGAGAGGCCGACAACGGGCAGGCCGCGGTCGAGACGGCAAAGGCGCTGCGGCCCGATGTCGCCGTGATGGACATCCGGATGCCGCTGCTCGACGGCATCGAGGCCACCCGGCGGCTGGCCGGCCCCGGCACGACGCCCAGCACCCGGATCCTCGTGGTCACCACGTTCAACGTGGACGCGCTGGTGTACGAGGCGCTGCGCGCCGGTGCCAGCGGCTTCCTGCTGAAGGACGCGCCGCCCGCGGAACTGGTCAACGGCGTACGGACCGTCGCACGCGGCGACTCACTGCTCTCGCCCACCGTGACGCGCGCGCTCATCGGCGAGTTCGCGGGCCGGGTGCGCGCGGCGGACGACCCGGCCCCCGCCCCGGGCCCTGGGCCGGACGCGGCGCGCGAGCGCGAACGTCTGAAGGTCCTCACCTCGCGCGAGTACGAGGTGCTGAGGCTGATCAGCGCGGGCCTCTCGAACGCGGAGATCGCGGCGGAGCTGGTGCTCAGCGGGGAGACCGTCAAGACGTATGTGTCCCGCATCCTGACCAAGCTGGACCTGCGCGACCGCGTCCAGGTCGTCGTCCTCGCCTACCGGGCGGGAGTGGCCCCGGGCCGGGGCTGAAGCAGGCGGCCGACACACGGCGCCGCGCCCGGCCGCGCCCGGCCCCCGCCCCGGCCACGCCCGTCGGTGTCAGTCGGTGGTGAAGTAATGGCCGTTGTCGAGGTCGGCGATCAGGCCGGGGTGGACCGGCTCCCAGCCCAGCAACCGCCTGGTGTCCGCGTTGGGCATGGTGATGTCCATCGTGATGAACGGGAAGCCCGTGAAGTGCTCCGCGGCCCGTTCGGCCGGGATGCTCACGGCCGGGACGTTCAGGTGGCGGCCGATGGTCTCGGCGATCTCGCGCACCGTGATGCCCTCTTCGGCCGCGGCGTACAGCTGCGAACCGGCCGGGGCCTTCTCCAGCGCCAGCCGGTAGAGGCGGCCGACATCCAGGGTGTGACCGGCGGGCCAGCGGTTGGCGCCGTCGCCGACGTAGCCGGACACGCCCGTGTCGCGGGCGATCTTGATCAGCATCGGGATGAATCCGGTCCTGTCCCGCGTGCTGTGTGTCACCGGCGGGATCGCGACGAGCACGGTCCGCACGCCGCGTTCGGTGAAGTCGTTGATCGCGCGCCCGACGGCGGAGCGGGGGTTGGCGTCTATCGCCGCGTCGCGCTGCGCGTCGCCGGTGTGCGTAAGGCCGACGCCGATGAGGGTCTTGCCGGTGCCGGTCAGCGCGTCGCCGAATGTCCGCACCACGGCCAGGTCGACCGCCACCGCCTCGGCGAACTTCCCGGCGGGGATGGCGTCGTGATTGAACGCGAGGTGGACGACCGCGTCCGCGTCGGCCGCGGCCTCGCGCAGCCCGTCCAGGTCGTCGAGGTCGCCACGGCGCACCTCGGCGCCCAGGGCTTTGACGGCGGTGGCCGAGGCGTCGGACCGCGCCAGGCCGACGACCTCGTGTCCCGCCTGGATCAGTTCGGGCACCACGGCCGATGCGATGTGGCCGCTGGCACCGGTGACGAAAACACGCATGCGTAGCTCTCCTGGAGGCATGCTCCGCCCGGGCGGAGCGAGGTGATGTGACTTGGTACCGTCACCATAGTCGAAGTGACGTTACCAAGTCACATCACTTATGCTGTGCGCATGGCCCGATGGGAACCGAACGCGCAGGAACGGCTGGTGCGCGCCGCACTGGAGCTGTTCACCGAGCAGGGCTTCGACGCCACCACCGTCAACGAGATCGCCGATCGAGCCGGCCTGACCAAGACCACCTTCTTCCGGCACTTCCGCGACAAGCGGGAAGTGCTCTTCGCCGGCCAGCACATCCACACCCGGCTCATCGCCGACGCGATCGACGCGGCACCCGGCCCGGCCACACCGCTCGAAGCGGTCCGCGCGGCCCTCGACGCCCTCACGGCCACCTTCACGGACGACCGCCGCGACGTCGGCGCCAGGCTCCGCCCGGTCATCGCCGGTCACACCGAACTGCAGGAGCGCTCCTCCCTGAAGCGCGCCAAACTCGCCGAGGCCATGACGGACGCGCTCCACCAGCGCGGCGTACCGGAACCGACCGCGAGCCTCGCCGCCGACCTGGGCATCCGCGCCTTCTACGACGCCTTCGACCAGTGGGCCGATCCGGCGAGCAAGCAAACGCTCACCGAACTCACCCGCCACACCCTCGACGAACTCCACGCCGCACTGGTCGCACTCGACTAGGGCGCGTCACTCGCCCTGACCGTAGAGCGCGGCGATGTCCTCGGAGCCGGCCCACCGGCTGTAAGTGGACTGCTGTGGCCACCCGTCGGGCGAGTCCTGCCATTCCTCCTGCCGCCCGTACGGCAACAGGTCGATCAGCGCGAAGGAGTGGCTGAGCTGCTCGGTGCCACGGCCGTTGGTGTGCCAGGTGCGGTAGACGGTGTCGCCGTCGCGCAGGAACACATTGACGGCGAATCCGCCGCCGGGCGGGGCGCCGACGTCGGTACCGAACGGGCTGTTCGCCGTGGAGTACCAGGCCATCTTGTTCCCGACCCGCCGCTTGTAGGCGAGTGCCTCGTCGATCGGCCCCTGGGTGACGATGACGAACCGGGCATCGTAGTTGCCCAGGAACTCCAGCCTGGTGAACTGCGAGGTGAACCCCGTGCAGCCCGGACACTGCCACTGCTCGCCGGGGAACCACATGTGGTTGTAGACGATCAGCTGCTTCCTGCCGTCGAAGAGGTCCACCAGCCGAACCGGTCCGTCCTCGCCCTCGAGGGTGTAGTCGGGCATCTCGACCATCGGCAGGCGGCGGCGCTGGGCGGCGATCGCGTCGAGTTCCCGGGTCGCGGCCTTCTCCCGGACGCGCAGCGCTTCGAGCTCACGCCGCCAGGTGTCGGCGTCCACGACGGACGGCAGTGCGTTGGTGGTCATGCCATGGTCCCTTCCTGATCAGGTGTGTGGCGTGCGATGTACAGGTGTAGACCCCGCTCGGTGGTCGAACTCATCGGTGGCCGGCCACTCCGATCGGCAAGGCCCCGACCACGTCCGGGCGCGTTACCCTTTTTGCAGGACATCGACCGATATCGGTGGCTACGGAGGGTATCGGGATGGCGGGTAGGGCCGGGGCCGATCCCGAGGCGAATTCCGAGGCGAATTCCGAGGCGAAGCGGATGCCGGCCGGCTTCGCGGACGTGCCCGAGGCACCCGCTCCGGCCCTCGCTCTCCTGGGCTCCGACGGCACCATCCTGGCGTGGGGAGAGGGCTGCCGACGGCTGCTCGGGCACCGTGCGGAGGACGTCGTGGGGCTGCCGGTGCGGGAGCTGCTGGAGATCCCTGTCGAAGCGGTGCGGTGGTCCTCGGCTCCGGGAGACATGGGGAGGCATGGCGGCCGGCGGGCCGCCAAGGCCGTCGTGAAGGTCAGGCACCGGGACGGCGAGCACTTCCGGCTGATGGTGGAGACCGTAGCGCTGACCGGCGGAGACGGTGCGAGCTGCTGGTTCGTCGCCGTCACGGGGGCACCGGACGGAGTGCGGACCGCCGACGCCGAAGCGGCGCTTCTGGACCGGTCACCGCTGGCCGTGGCGGTGTGGGACACCCGCACCCGGCTGCTGTGGTCGAACCGGGCCTGCCGGGAGATCGTGGGCCGCTCCGAGGTGGACACGCCCACCCGGTCCACGCGGCGTGCCGTGCGTGGTTTCGACCGGACCACCATCGAGCCGGTGATACGGCGGGTGCTGACCTCGCGGGAGCCGGTCGGCGACCATGTGCTGCGGTGGGTGTCGCCGGAGCACGGCCGGGAGGTCGTCTTCTCCTCCTCGGTCTTTCCCCTCGCCCCCGAGGGCGGTGGCCCACTGGGCGTGTGCACCGTCTCGTTGATCGCCAAGAGCGGGGAGCGCGAGCGGCTGGCGCTGCTCGGCAGGGCGGCCAACCAGATCGGCACCACGCTCGATGTGATGACGACCGCGCAGGAACTCGCGGACATGGCCGTCCCCGCCCTCGCCGACTACGTCACGGTGGATCTGGCCGATGCCGTTCCGCTGGGCGGGGAGCCACTGAAGCGGATGTCCGAGGCCCCCTCCGGCATCCCCGTCTTCCGCCGCGCGGGTCAGTCCTCCATCCACGGCGGTATGCCCGACCGTGTTCACCCGGACCGACAACGCAGTGCCCTTCTCCCAGGACGATCTGCTGCTGGCCGAGGAACTCTGCGTCCAAGCGGCGCTGAGTCTGGACAACGCCCGCCGGTACACACGGGAGCGGGCCGCCGCCCTCGCCCTGCGGCGCAGTCTCCTGCCGCAGGAGTTGTCGGGCGGCGCCGCGGTGGACCTGGCCGGCCGCTATCTGCCGTCGGACCGGTACGAAGGGGTGGGCGGGGACTGGATGGACGCCATCGAGCTGCCGGGCGACCGGATCGCCCTGGTCATCGGCGACGTCATCGGCCACGGCATCAACGCGGCCGCCGCCATTGGCCCCCGACGGCCACGCCAGGATCGCCGACACACCGGTGGGCCCGCCGCTCGGAATCGGCACCGGACGCTACGAATCCGTCGACCTGGAGCTCCCCGAGAGGAGCCTCCTCGCCTTCTTCACCGACGGCCTGGTGGAGACCCGGCACGGCGACATCGACGCCGGTCTTGACCGGCTGCTCGCCGCGCTGCATCGCCCCTCGGCGAGCCTCGAGGACCTGTGCGCCCGCGTCATCGCGAGGATGACCACGGACGCTCCCCCGGAGGACGACATCGCTCTCCTCATGGCCCGGACCCGCGCCGACGACGGCAGCCGGGCGGCCGACGCGGAGCACCGCGGGCTGTCGGCCTGACGCGAACCGTCCGTCACGGGACCGTGGGGGCGGCGACCTCCCGCAACAGCCCCATCACGGCCTGGGCGCGGGCGGTCTGGGTCATGCCCTTCACCGAGGCGATCTTGACTTCGAGCGGGGGGCTGCCGTCCCGCAGCTCCAGTTCCGCGATCTCGCCGCCGCCGTAGGTCTGGCTGGTCGCCGGCCGCTGGTTCAGCACGGAGTATCCGAGCCCCCTGGCCACCAGGGAACGCACCGTTTCATAGCTCCGGGTGCGGTAGCGGACATCGGGAGCGGTGCCGGTGGCGGCCACCAGCGAGCGGAAGTAGTCGCGGCTGTGCGGCAGGTCGAGCAGGACGAGGGGTTCCGCGGACAGCTCGGCCAGCTCCACGGTGCCCTGCCGGGCCAGCGGATGATCGGCCGGGACGATGACGTAGGCGGGGGCCCGCGCGATCGTCTCGCTGCGCAGGTCCGGCTCGGCCGACAGACCGAGGCCGTAGGTGAGGGCGAAGTCGACGCGCCCCGCGCCCAGGGCCTGGACGAGCTGATCGGTCTCCCCCTCCACCACGTCGATCTCGATGCCCGGGTAGCGGCGGGTGCATTCGCTGAACAGGGGCGGCAGATAGTACGGGGCCAGCGTCACGAAGCAGCCCACGGCCACCGGCCCGGAGATCGTCTCACCGTCTCCCCGGGCCTCCCGTTCGACCTCGCGGGCGCGGGCCAGCAGCTCCCGCGCGTGGCTCTGGAGCCGCTCCCCCGCGGGCGTCAGGGTCAGTCCCCGCCCCCTGCGCCGGATGAACAGCTGCACCCGCAGGTCGCGCTCCAGGTTGTGGATGGCCGCGGACACGGCGGACTGCGCGATGTGGAGCGCCCCCGACGCCTCCGTCATCGAACCGCGCTCGGCGGCGACGAGGAAGTAGCGGAGTTGCAGGAGGGTGAAACCCACCGGTGACGTCATGCGTGACCCCCGCGCCTGGTGATCGGTGTCCGTGCCGGTGCCGACCTTATGCTGCGGCGCCTAAGCGCTCCGCTCGAAGTGCCCTGACCTGCCGTCGATCGTCCGCGGCACCGTCGTGGCTGGTCGCGCCCGCGCGGCGGAGCCGCATACCGACACAGCCCCGCGCCCCTTCGGGGCGCCACCGAACCGCAGCCGACTTCCACCGATCCGCCTAGTTGCGCTCGGGGGGCGCGTCGGCGACGTCCTCGGGGCGCAGCAGGGCGGACCCGGTGGTCTCCTTCAGGGACAGGGCGGCGATGAGACCGCCGGCCGCGAACACCATCAGATAGGGGCCGGGCAGCAGGGTGGAGCCGGTCGCGGAGATGAGCACGGTCATCAGGTACGGCACCGTGCCGGCGAACAGGGCGGCGGTGAGGTTGTAGGCGATGGACAGGCCGCTCTGACGGGTGCGGGTGGGGAAGATCTCCGCCGACCACACCGCGTAGGTGCCGAGGATCGCGGCGAGGATCGCGCCGAGCAGCAGACCGGCGACCCAGGTTCCGGCGAGCCCGGTCCGCATGAGGAGGAACGCGGGGGTGGCGGCGACCAGGAGGGCCGCGGTCGCGCCGACGAAGACCGGTTTGCGTCCCACCCGGTCGGACAGCAGGCCGAACACCGGGACCAGCACCAGCCCCAGCAGCGAGATCACCGTGGACAGCAGGGCCGCGTCGCCGGCCGAGTGCCCCAGGTGGTCGGTCTCGTAGGTGACCAGGTACGTCAGCACCGCGTAGAAGGGCACGTGCATGGCCGCCATCAGGCCCGCCGCCTGGAGCAGCTGCCGCTTGTGGTGGCGGAGCAGCTCCCGTACGGGGGTGCGCGGCACGGCGTCGTTGGCCTTGAGTGTCCGGTACTCGGGGGTGTCCTCGATCTTGTTGCGGATGATGAAGCCGATGACGCCGAGCGGCGCGGAGATGAGGAAGGGGACGCGCCAGCCCCAGGAGGTCAGCTGGGCCTCGTCGAGCCCGGTCGACAGCAGCAGGTAGACGAGCGACCCGGCGAGGAAGCCCAGCAGGGAGCCGACCTCCAGCCAGCTCACCCCGAATCCGCGGCGGTGCCGGGGGGCGCTCTCGGCGAGGAAGCTCGCCGCGCTGCCGAACTCGCCGCCCGCCGCGAATCCCTGGATCAGACGCAGGATCACCAGGAGCACCGGGGCGCCGACCCCGATCGCGGCGTAGCCGGGGAGCAGACCGATGGCCAGGGTCGCGCCGGACATCATGAAGATGACCAGCGACAGTGTGCGCTTGCGGCCGATCCGGTCGCCGAGCGGCCCGAACACCATGGCACCGATGGGCCGGATGCCGAAGGACACGGCGAACACGCCGAACACGGCGAGCAGTCCGGTGGTGCTGTTCTCGTCGGGGAAGAACACGGTCGCGACCGTACCGGCGAGATAGGCGTAGGCGGCCCAGTCGAACCAGTGCACGAACACGCCGACGGCTCCCGCGGCAACGCTTCTGCGCAGTGCGACGGCGTCGGTGGCCACCTCGACCTCGGTCGTGGTGACGTCGGTGTGAGTGGTGGGCATTGCGCGCCTCCTTGGGGATGGGGTGGAAGAAGCCGGAGCTGTGCGGGTGCCGCCTCGGTCAGTGGCTCGCGTATCGGGCCGGGCTCCGGTCCACGCCGGTCCAGGCCAGCGCCGTCGCCGCGTCGAGCAGGGCCCGTTGGGCCGTACCGCCCACGCAGAACGCGGCGAACTCGTGCTGGTGGTTGGTGGCGGGCAGCGAGCCGATACCGATGTAGGGGTGGATGGCGGGCACCATCTGCGAGACGTTGCCCATGTCGGTGGAGGCGCGGTTCATCCGGGCGGCCTGCCCATGCGGCGCGAACTCCCGCCCCAGGGCGAGGGCGTTCGCGCGGTAGTGGCCGAGGGCGGTCTCGTCGTTACGGAACTCCGCGTACGGTTTGCTCTCCGGCTCGATCTCCAGCTCGCACCCGGTGGCGAGGGCGCCCGCCTCGAAGGCCCGCAGGACCCGTGGTTCCAGCTCGGCCAGTTCGGCGAGGGTTTCCGCCCTGACGTACCAGCGGCCGGTGGCCCGCTCCGGGATGGCGTTCGGGGCGTCCCCGGCGTGGGTCACCACACCGTGCACCCGGGCGGAGGCCGGCAGCTGCTGGCGGAGCAGCCCGATCGCGACCTGGGCCACGGTGAAGGCGTCGGCCGCGTTGATCCCGGCCTCGGGGTAGGCGGCGGCGTGCGCGGACCTGCCGGTGTACGAGACCTTGGAGTGGCTGACCGCGAACGGACGGGCCTCGGCGACGTCGACCGGCGCCGGATGCGCCATCATCGCCAGGTCCACCCCGGCGAAGGCGCCCCGGTCGAGCATCTCGATCTTGCCGCCGCCGCCCTCCTCCGCCGGGGTGCCGTAGACCTCGACGGTGAGGCCCGCGTCGTCGGCGACGGCGGCCAGGCCCAGCGCGGCGCCGACCGAGCTCGCCGCGATGAGATTGTGCCCGCACGCGTGGCCGAGGCCGGGCAGCGCGTCGTACTCGGCACACAGCGCGATCCGCACCGGCCCGCTGCCGAACCGGGCGTGGAAGGCGGTGTCCAGGCCCAGGTAGGACGAGGTGACGTGGAATCCGGCACGGTCCAGCGGCTCGGGTACGGCGGCCGCCGCCCGGTGTTCCTCCCAGGCGGTCTCCGGGTCGGCGTGCAGCCGCTCGGACAGCCGGATCAGCTCCTCGGCGTGCCGGTCGACCTCGCGCCGGGCGGCCTCTTTCAGCGGCCCCGTCGTCCCCGTCGTCCCCATCGTTCCCATCACCGATCGCCCGGGACGCCGTACGAGGGGGCGGAGGCGGGATCGAGTCCACGGCGTACGTAGTCGTCCCGCTGCGGCAGCCAGACGGCGAGGAGTTCGGCGAGCCGGTCGACGGGGTCGTCGGCCCAGTCCACGCGCAGATCGGTCACCCGCCAGTCCACGTCCGCGACGACCGCGAGGCCCGCGGAGTGCACCGGCCCCTCCTCGCCACCGGCCGCGACGGCCGCCCGCAGCGCGATGACCAGCCGCTCCTCCAGCTCCCCGGTGGCGGCGGAGTACGCGTCGAGGAGGACACCCGGGATGTGCTCGCCGCACAGCATGTTGCCGGCCGCCACCGCGCCCTCGGCGGTGGCGGAGGCGTATGTGCCCAGGGTGTGCGAACCGCTGTAGGCGAACCCGGGCCCGGAGCGGCCCACCACGGTCAGCTGACGGTAGGCGATGGACTTCGCGTTGCGCGCCGCGCCGGTGACTCCGGCCAGGGCGCGTTCCGCGTCGCCGTGTTCCGCCAGCTCCTCCAGCAGTCTCGTGCCGAGCGTGGGGTCGGTGATGTTCTGCGAAGCCGCCGCGCCGACCCCGGGCCGCAGATGGGCGACCCGGGCGGCGACCGCCGGACTGGACGAGCTGGCCACGATGCCGAACCGCTCTCCGTCGCGGACCACCAGGGAGAACGTCATGCCCGCACCTCCTCGGGGATCACGGCGACGGCGTCGATCTCGCACAGCCACTCCGGACGGGCCAGGGCAGACACCACCAGGCCGGTGGAGATCGGGTGGACGCCCTTGGTCCAGCGGCCCACGGTGCGGTACACCGCCTCGCGGTAGCGCGGGTCGATCAGATAGATGGTCAGCTTGACCAGGTGTTCCATCCGGCTGCCCGACTCTTCGAGCAGCGTCTTGATGTTGGCCATGGCCTGTTCGGCCTGCGCCTCGGCGTCGCCGATGCCCACGGACTCGCTGGTGTCGAGGTTCTGGCCGATCTGACCCCGGACGTACACGGTGTTGCCGGCGACGACCGCCTGACAGAGGTCGTTGTCGAGGTTCTGCTCGGGATAGGTGTCGCGGGTGTTGAACGGGCGGATCCTGGTGTGCCCGCCGGTGACGATCGGGGCCTTGGCGGCATTCGCCCGGCGGCCCTCGCTCGTGGAGGTCATCATCTGCTCCTCGTTGCTGCTCAGTTCTTCCAGGCGGTCGGCGTGGCGCCGGGCCGGTCGCCGGCGCCGTACGCGAGGTAGCCCCGCTGGGTCGTGATGTGGTCGGCGACGTATCGGGCGTCGTGCCAGACGCCCCAGATGAAGCTCGATCCGCGGCGGGACAGCCAGGGCAGGCCCAGGAAGTAGACGCCGGGCTCGGACGACACGCCGCGCCGCTGGTCGGGACGGCCGTGCTCGTCGAACGCGTCGACCTCGAGCCAGCTGTAGTCGGTGGCGAAGCCCGTCGCCCAGACGATCGAGCTGACCCCGGCCCCGGCCAGGTCGAGCTCCAGCCGGGGGTCGGCCACGCCTTCCGGGTCCGGTCCGAGGACGTGGGCCGCCGACTCCTCGGGGAGGTCGAGCCCATTGCGCTCGACGTACGCGTCGGCCGCCCGGAGGAGTTCGAGGTACTTGGCGTCGCCGAGCGCGATGTTCGTGGCGAGATCCGGCGCGAAACGCAGCACTCCGTCGTCGTAGGACGCGGTCAGACCGACGAGCTCGATGCCGTCGGCGGCCAGGGTACGGAAGTCCACGGTGTGGCCGCCGCGGGCGCCGCTGACCGCGATGGTGACGTGTTCGGCACCCTGCGGAGGCGTCTCCGCGTCCCAGCGCCCGAGCACACCGAGCCACCAGCAGAAGTCACGTCCCCGGTACTCGCGGGCGGGGCGGTCGTGCGGACCGACGGAGAGGAGCACCCGGCGCCCGGACCGGCGCAGCTCATCGGCGATCTGCACCCCCGAGGACCCGGCCCCGACCACGAGGACCGCGCCCTCGGGGAGCTGCCCCGGATTGCGGTACCCGCTGGAGTGGATCTGCACGGGGACGGCGCCGTCCGGGACGATGGGCGGGATCACGGGCCGCTGGAACGGTCCGGTCGCGGCCACGACGAAGCGCGCGTCGATGGCGCCCTCCGACGTCTCGACCCGGAAGCCGGGCCGACCGGTGGGCTTGCGCACCGAGGTCACCTCGACACCGCACCGGATCGGGGCACCGATCTTCTCGGCGTACGTGACGAAGTAGTCCGCGATCTGGTCCTTCGAGGCGAAGGCGTCGGGGTGGACGCCGGGGTCGACGTCGGAGAACTCCAGCCCCGGGAACCGGTCGTGCCACGCGGGCCCGTTCGCCACCAGGGAGTCCCACCGCTCCGACCGCCACCGCTCGGCGATCCGGTCCCGCTCCAGCACGATGTGCGGCACCCCGTGGGCCGACAGGTGCTCGCTCATCGCCACGCCCGCCTGGCCCGCCCCGACGACGACTACTTCCGTCTCTTCACTCAACGTCCAGCCTCCACTCAGGCGGTGGTCCATCCCGGTGTCGCGTTGACCGGGCCACCGCACGAGGGATCCTTGGACATGGCCGTAGTTCTGTCCAACAGATGTTTCCGTGGTAGGCGATCTGATTTATAGATTCAGAAATCTCGACCGAGGACCCGGGGCCAGGTAGGCGATGATCGCCGTCGGGTCCGTCCCCGGGCGGATCCGGGCGGGGCGGTGGGGTATCGAGGACTCAGACCACCGGCCACCCGGGCAAACATCGCGCGGGACTAGATCATCTTATCGAGTTAATGTCAATGGCTTCTCAGGGCCGACCGGGCGCACCAGCCGCTAGTGTTCCCGAGGATCTGGACGGATTCCTGAATGTTTGCCCCCTCTCTTCCTCTTTCCCGGTGACACGCACGCCAGCGACCTCTGGGACAGCCACCCACCCCCAACCTCCGGGACAGCCACCCCACCCCACCGAGGAGCCATGCATGCCCGCCCCTGAGCCTTCCCCTCCGCAACCGAGCCTGCCTGCGGCCGCTTCCCGCTCCGGGGCGAACGTCCTCGCCGAGGCCGCCGCCCGCGCCCACGACATCAAGGCCGCCACCGGTCTCCGCCCCCCTGTGTCTTCCTCGCCCGCCCCGACTCCCGTCGACATCCCTCCGGTCGACGTCCCTGCCGTCGAGGTGCGGACACCCGGCGCCGACGTTGAACGGATCCTGCGTGGTCCAAACGGCCTCGGCACGGCGGGCCTGCGCCTGGCACGGCGCGAGGAGCCGCCGATCCCACCGACGCCACCAACGGTTCCAGCGGAAGGCAACCCGATCCCGGGCCTCTACTACCACCCGGTGCCGGAGCCCGACCCCGTGCGGGTGGAGGAGCTCGGCCGCAGGATCAAGGCCTGGGCATTGGACGAGGTCGACCTGTACCCCGAGGAGTGGGAGGAGCAGTTCGACGGCTTCTCCGTGGGGCGCTACATGGTCGCCTGCCATCCGGACGCTCCCACCGTCGACCACCTGATGCTCGCCACGCGCCTGATGGTGGCGGAGAACGCGGTGGACGACTGCTACTGCGAGGACCACGGAGGTTCGCCCGTCGGCCTCGGTGGACGCCTTCTGCTGGCGCACACCGCACTTGACGCCCTGCACACGACGCGGGAGTACCAGCCGCGGTGGGCGGAGTCGCTCCACTCGGACGCGCCGCGGCGCGCCTACCGCTCCGCCATGGAGTACTTCGTCCAGGCGTCCAGCCCCTCCCAGGCCGACCGGTTCCGGCACGACATGGCCCGACTGCACATGGGGTATCTCGCCGAGGCCGCCTGGGCGCAGACGGACCACGTCCCCGAGGTGTGGGAGTACCTGGCGATGCGCCAGTTCAACAACTTCCGCCCCTGCCCCACCATCACCGACACCGTCGGCGGCTACGAGCTACCGGCCGACCTGCACGCCCCGCCCGCCATGCAGCGGGTCATCGCGCTCGCCGGAAACGCCACCACCATCGTGAACGACCTGTACTCGTACACCAAGGAACTCGCCAGCCCAGGCCGGCATCTGAATCTGCCCGTGGTGATCGCCGAACGCGAGGGCCTCTCCGACCGCGACGCCTATCTGAAGGCGGTCGAGGTCCACAACGACCTCATGCGCGAATTCGAGGCCGAAGCCGCGGCCGTGGCCGTCGCCTTCCCCGTCCCGACCGTGCAGCGTTTTCTCCGGGGCGTGGCCGCGTGGGTCGACGGCAACCACTACTGGCACCAGACCAACACCTTCCGCTACAGCCTGCCCGATTTCTGGTAAGAAGAATGGAACCATCTGTGACCAGCACCGACCTCGGCGCCGACGTCGCCGCCTCCGCCGGCGCCGCCATGTTCATCCCCGCCCCGGCGACCCCCTACCAGGGGGACATCGCCCGCTACTGGGACCGCGAGGCCAGGCCCGTGAACCTGCGTCTGGGCGATGTCGACGGCCTTTACCACCACCACTACGGCATCGGAGAGGTCGACCGCACCGCCCTCGGCGACGCCGACGACAGCACCTACGAGAAGAAGTTGATCGCCGAGCTCCACCGCCTGGAGTCGGCACAGGCCGAACTCCTCCTGGACCACCTCGGCCCCATTGAACGTGACGACACGCTCGTTGACGCCGGCTGCGGCCGCGGCGGCTCGATGGTCATGGCCCACCAGCGCTTCGGGTGCCGGGTCGAGGGCGTCACACTGTCGGCCAAGCAGGCCGACTTCGCCAACGAGCGCGCCCGCGAACTCGGCATCGAGGACCACGTCCGCGCCCGCGTCTGCGACATGCTCGGAACGCCCTTCGAGACCGGGCGGGCCGCGGCCTCGTGGAACAACGAGTCAAGCATGTACGTGGACCTGGAAGACCTCTTCGCCGAGCACTCCCGCATCCTCGCGATCGGCGGCCGCTACGTGACCATCACCGGCTGCTGGAACCCGCGTTACGGCCAGCCCTCGAAGTATGTCTCCCAGATCAACGCGCACTTCGAGTGCAACATCCACTCCCGCCGGGAATATCTGCGCGCCATGGCCGACAACCGCCTCGTACCGCAGGCCGTCATCGACCTGACCCCCGCGACCCTGCCCTACTGGGAGCTGCGGGCCACGTCCTCACTGGTCACAGGGATTGAAAAGGCGTTCATCAACTCCTACAAGGACGGTTCCTTCCAGTACCTGCTCATCGCCGCCGACCGCGTCTGATCGCCGGTCTCCGTTCCGCGCGTCGGGAGCATGGGGCCCAGCGGGCGCTCGTGCTCCCCACTCCGGGAGCGGCCGGTCAGCCGCTGGAACCGCGGACCACGAGTTCGGGTGTCAGGACGACGTCATCGCTGCCGCCGTCGAGGAGGGCGAGGGAGGCCTCGACCATGCGCTCGGCGGTCGAGCCCAGGGTGGTGAGCCCCGGCGCGGCGGTGTCGGAGATGTACGTACCGTCGAAGCTCGTGATCGCGTACTCGGCGGGCACCCGTTTACCGGCGTGCTGAAGCGCCGTCAGCAGGCCGAGCGCGACGGTGTCGGCGGTGCAGATGATCGCGTCTGTGTCGCCGGGGTTCGCGAGCAGGAGCTTCGCCGCGTCGGTGCCGCTCGCCACCGTGAAGTTCGGCATCTCCAGAACCCGGTCGTCCGGCCCGGCGAGCGCGCGGAACGCGGTTGTGCGCTCGATGCTCGACGAGGAGTCTTCCTGCGCGTCGACCATCAGGATGCTGCGGCGGCCCCGCGCCCGCAGGTGTTCCACGAGCAGGCGGACCCCCGCCGCGTTGTCGAGCCGTACCGACGGCGCTTCGACGCCTCGTGCGCGGCGGTCGACCTGCACGACGCGGTTGGACCGCGCGAGCTCCGTGATCGCCGCGCCACTCCGCTCGAACGCCGCGGGCACCACGAGCACCGCGTCCACCAGCACCCGGTCCATGGCGCCGAGCTGGCGCTGCTCGGTCTCCGGGCTCTCGCCGGTGTCGATCGTCACCAGCCGCTTGCCCTGAAGATCCAGGCGGCGCGAATACGCCGACACCAGCTCCGCGAAGTACGCGTTCGCGATCGCCGGAACGACGAGCGCCAACGAATCCGTCGACTGAATCCGCAGCGCCCGCGCCGCCGCGTTCACCCGGTAGCCCAGTTCCTCGCATGCGTTCCGCACCCGCAGCGCCAGCTCCGGATCGACATTGCGCTGAACGCCGGAGAGCACACGGCTCGCCGTCGGCACTGACACCCCCGCGCGCAGCGCCACGTCCTTCAAGCCTATGCGCGCGCCCATCCTGATCTCCCCTGATTCCTGCCCGCCGATGCTATCAGGACGGTCTCGACGACCCATTGACGCGGCGGGGGCTGCCGTGCTTGGGTTCGGAAATGGTTTTCCCGGCGATGAGCGTACGCTACGACGACCGCCCGCCGCAGGCCCCGGCGGCCGACGGTTTAGCGGCCCACCCCGCCGCTCAGCGCTCCGCCTGACCGCCGCACACGCCTCCCACCGCGGGCGCGACGGCGGTGATCGCGCACGGCGTACGTCCCACACGGAGCCGCGTCGTCCCCGGACGCGGTCGGCGCACCCCTCGAACGCGAACCCACGACTTCCCCGAGCCCGAAGCCCGAAGCTCGACCATCCGCTCCTCCCCACCTCGCCATACGTCGAAAGGCGCCCTTCCATGAGCAATGAGGCTCAGCAAGGTCGTAGAGGCACGACCGTCGAATCGAACGGCGTCAATCCCGTTCCCGATGCCGAACGGCGCGGGAAGCCGCAGGGGCTGTTCGCCGTGTGGTTCGCCTGGAACATCTCGATCCTCGGCATCAGTTACGGCATCTTCGTCTTCGGCCTCGGTCTGAACGTCTGGCAGACGATCGTCGCCGGGACCGTCGGCTACCTCATCTCGGCCACCCTCGTCGGCATCCTCGCGGTCGGCGGGCCCCGCACGGGGCTGCCGACCCTCGCCCAGACGCGTTTCGCGTTCGGCATGAAGGGCAACAGGATCCCCGCGTTCTTCGCCTACCTGTCCAATATGGGCTGGAAGGTGACGATCATCACCCTTGCCTCGACCACCGGTGCGAACCTGTTCGCGAAGCTGTGGCCATCGGCGTTCGCCGACGCGGACGGGTCGAGCACCACGACCACGATCGTGCTGTGGTTCGTGCTCGTGCTCGCCGTGACGATGACGGTCTCCGTCCTCGGCCACGAGCTCATCATGAAGGTCGAGGTCTGGATCTCATGGGTGACCGGCATCATGACGGTCGCGTTCCTCGGATTCATGGTGCCCGAGATCGAGTGGGCGCACCTCGGTGACACCCCCGCGGGCGGACCGCTGGTGTTCGTCGGCGGCATCATCATGGCGATGACCCTGGTCGGCCTCGGATTCCTCAACTACGGCGGCGACTTCGCCCGTTACCTCCCGCGCGACACCCCGGCGCGCGGCGTGATCAGCTGGACGGTCACCGGGCTCAGCCTGCCGGTCGTCATCCTCCTCGCCGTCGGCGCGCTTCTCGTCGGCGGGGATTCCAAGCTCGGTGCCGCCACGGCGTCCGACCCGATCGGGGCGCTCACCGCACTCCTGCCGATGTGGTTCTTCATCCCCTTCTCCATCGTGATCGTCATCTCGCTCGTTTCGGCCGCCATCACCGGCATGTACAGCTCCGGCCTCGCGCTCATGGCCGTCGGCGTACCGCTGCGCCGCTCCGTGACGACCGCGATCAACGCGATCATCATCGCGGCGGGCGCCTTCTACCTGCTGTTCATCTCCACCTCGTTCCTCGCGACGTTCCAGTCGTTCCTGTCGCTCATCGCCGTGATGATGGGCACCATGGGCGGCATCCAGCTCATCGACTTCATCCGGCAGAGCCGCATGGGCTGGAACACCGACATGGCGAACCCGCGCGGCTACGGCGGCCGCGACGGGCGCTGGACGGCGATTCTGAGCCTGATCACCGGAACCGTCGTCGGTCTCGGCCTCGTGACCAGCTCCGACCCGAACTTCGCGAAGATCACCGGGTTCCTCCTCACCGAGAAGGGCCGCACCGGGGTGTTCGGATCGAGCGGACTCGGCATCGTCATCGCCCTGGCGCTCGGCGCCACGCTCTACGCGATCCTCACGTTCGGACTCCGGCTGGACCCGAAGCCCGACTACTCGCTCGTGGCCGCGGGAGACACTCCGCCCGAGGAGCGCACATCCGAGCTCCCGAGTCCCGCCCCGGCCGTCAGGCACGTGGCCGACCGCACCGAACGCTGACCGACCTGGTGGCGGCGAGGCCCATGCGGACCTGGCCGCCGCTCGAGGAGCTGACATCCGTGTCCGCCTTGCCTGTTCTGCCTGCCTCGTCCGCGCATGAGACCGCGCTGCGCCGATTCCGGCACCCGGACCCCTGGCATGCGCCCGCCGCCTACTGGTTCTGGCACCGGCTACCCGACGAGGACACGATCCGCGCCCAGGTGCGGCAGATGCACGACGCCGGGATCCGGAGCTTCCAGGTACAGGCGCGGCTGTCGTACCCGATCGGGGGTTACCTGGACGACGACTACCTCGCCGCATGCCGTACGGCCGTCGAAACGGCCGCCGAGCTCGGCATGATCGTCGGCATCTATGACGACTACAACTGGCAGACAGGTCACGCCGCGGGCCGCGCCGTGACCGGACACGACGAGCTGCGCGAACGGCATCTGTTCTGGGTGCGGATCCCCGCGGGCGCGAGCGAGGGCTCGCTCAGCGGGATCCGCTCGGCGACGGAGAACCTCGGCCCGGCCGCGATGGACTGGCACTACGAGGGCGGCGTCGTCGCCTGGGCCGACTGGCGGCTCGAGTACGCGCTCGTCGTGGAAACCGTGGAAACCGTGGAAACCGTGGAAGCCGTGGCAACCATGGAAGCCGTGGAAGGGGAGCAGGACAGGGCCGCCGGGCGGCCCGAGCTCGTCGACCGCCTGGACGGCGCCGCCGACAGGTGCCGGGTCCGCCTCGTCGAGCCCGTGCCCGACGGCGCGGAGGCGATCGTGTTCGTCTCCGCCCGCTGCGCGACCTCCCGGCTCGTGAATCCCGTCGACCCGGTCGCGGTCGATCGCTTCATCGAGGCCGGCTACCAGCCCTTCGCCGACGCCCTGGGCGACTTCTTCGGCTCCACCGTCGCCTACATGTTCTTCGACCAGCCGCACGCCGTGTACTACGACTGGGCGGAGCGCACGGGAGACCTGCGTTCGGCGATGCCGTTCCACGAGAGCCTGGCCGTCTCGATCCGGGAGCGCTGGGGCGGGCGGACCCCCCAGGTGCTCGCCGCCGTGCTCGACGGGGACGACCCGGAGCGGCTGAGCCTCCGCGCCCAGTTCTACGAGCACTTCAGCGGCTACGCGATGGAGACGTTCCTCGGCAGACTGCGCACCTGGAGCCACGCCCACGGGCTGCGTCAGTCCGGCCATGAAGTCCTCGGGCACGTCGGCGGCTGGGCGCTCGACACCGCGTTCGCGAACTGGGACCTGCGCGTGAACTTCGGACTCGACCACTTCGGCGTGGACGGCTACCGCGACCTCACCGCGGTGGACGCGCAGGACGCCCTGGTGCAGCTCAGCCCCGTGTTCGGCGACTCGGTCGCCCGCCACCACGGCCGCGGCGGGACGATGGTCGAGCAGTACTTCGTCACCCCGCCCGAAGGCGGGACCCCGTGGTCCGGCCACTGGGGGCTCACCTTGCAGGAGTTGCGCACAACGGCGATCAACCACCATCTGCAGGGCATGCGACAGATGATCTTCCACGGCTTCTACCAGACCCACGGCCATGGAGACGATCACGAGTCGCTGCGGAATCCGCGCTTCGACTTCCCCCCGGGCATCAACTTCGAGCCGTGGTTCGCCGATCACCACCCGCGGTTCGCGCTCGAGAGCGCGCGGCTGAGCGAATTCCTCGAACCGGTGTCACCACAGAACGACGTGGCGGTCCTGTACCCGTTGCGTACGGTGTGGACCGCGGGTCAGCTCGGCGAGCAGGCGTCGGCGATGGGCGAGTGGGCCCGCGCGTTCACCGAATCCCGGGTGGGCTTCCACCTCGTGGACGAACGCGATCTCGAGGCCGCCGCCGTGGAGGAAGGCGCGGTGTGGATCGGGGACCGCCGGTACCGGGCGCTCGTGCTCCCCGCCGTGACGACGCTGCGCTCGGCCGCGTCGCTGCGCCAACTTCGCCGCCTGACCGAATCGGGCGTACGGGTGCTCGCCGGCGGCGCGACGCCCGCCGTCTACCAGGAGGGCCCACAGACCGCCGCCGAGGACTGGGCGGACCTCGCCCCCGCCGTGGAGATGTTCCACGCGGTCCCCGAGGAGGCGGTCCTGCGCGGGCTCGCCGCACAGCGTGGCCGGACTGAACCAACCCTGCGCGTGCCCGCGGGCTCGCCGGTGCGCTGGCGCGGCGGCCCGGACACGGCCGACGGCTTCCGCTTCGCGTGCTTCACCGAGACCGAAGGGACGGTGGAACTCCTGCTGCCCGACGGGCCCTGGCACATCGAGGAATGGGAGGCCGCCGACGGCACCGTGCGCACCCTCGAAGCAGCCGGGAACCCGGTCGCGCTGCGGCTGGAGCAGAACGCGCTGCGCCTGTTGCGTGTGTACAGGGACGCGGAGCCCGCTTCCGGTCGGGCGGCGGACACCACGGAGGATTCCGAGGCCGCGGCCGGTCACGGCACACCGCGGTGGTCGGCGCCGGAGACGCTCGAGTCCGGCTGGCTGCTCGAGGTCGCCGAGGACGCGCACGAGGAGGCGGGCACCCGCCGCGATATCGCGGTGACCTGCGGCTGGGAGCGCCAGGGCCTTCCGGCGTTCGCGGACACCGCCGACTATGTGCGGCGGATCGAGCTCGACACACCGGTCCCACTGGAGCTGGCGCTCCCGGCCGTCGCCGGAGCCGTGGCCGTGTCCGTGAACGGCACGCGGGTGGCGGAGCGCGCCTGGGCGCCGTACCGCGTCACGATCCCCGCCGACGCCCTGCGGCCCGGGAGTAACGAACTCCGCATCCGGGTCGCGCCGTCGGCGGCCAACCGCTACTACGCCGGGACCGGGCTCCGCGCCGGGCCCGAGCCGTGCGGGCTGCTCGCGCCGCCACTACTGCGCCACGCGCTGGGGACTCCGAACCCCGGTGCGTCCCCGGACGGTTCCGGCTCCGGCCCCCGCTCATCCTCGATCACGGAAAGGTGATCCATCGTGCTCAAGGGACTCGACCCGCTCCTGACCCCGGACCTGCTGTACACGCTCGCGCGGATGGGACACGGAGACACCATCGCCATCGTCGACAGGAACTTCCCCGCGCACTCCGTGAACGACCGGGTGATCCGGCTGGACGGCACCGACGTCGTCTCGGCGGGCCGGGCGGTGCTCGGACTGCTGCCGCTCGACACGTTCATCCCCGAGCCCATCGCGAGGATGGAGGTCGTCGGCGACGCCACCGCCGAACCGCCGGTGCAGACGGACTTCATCGCCGCCGCGGAGGAGGCATCGGGCCGCCCCGTCGCGGTGGAGACGGTCGAGCGCCACGCGTTCTACGCGCGCGCCCGCTCCGCGTTCGCGGTGGTCATCACGGGCGAGGACAGGCCGTACGGATGCTTCCTGCTCACCAAGGGCGTACTCCCGGAGTTCTCTCCGGAGGGCTGATGGCCTGCCGCCGGGCCGTTGGGCGACACGGCAGCGATTACGCCAGCGTGAAACGGCCTGCCCGCAGCCCAACGGCGATGTCCTCGGCGGTCCGCTCGACAAGCTGGGCGCTTGAGTCGACCACATGGCTCTCGAGCGCTCCGAGGTCCTCGAACGCTCCGTACAAGCCGACGATCGGTTCGACTTCCTTGAGTTGCCGCTCCTCGCGCCGACTCGCTCGTGAGAGCACCACGTCCAGGCTCGGCCGCAGGACGATGTAGGACAGACCGAGATCGCGCTTCCGGCATACGGCGCGGAAAGACTCCAGGATCCATGGCCCGAGGATGCCGTCCAAAATGACGTCATAACCACCTGCGACGTATGCGCATGCCGCATCGGTCATGACGTTGTGAACAACCTCGTTCTGACGTCGGGCATCCGGGAGATACGGCGGAATGAAACCCGACCGTATCCATACGTAAAAGGAGTCCGTATGCAGGTGGACGGTGGGCCGTACGGCGGTCGACGAAATGATTTCCGCGATGGTCGACTTTCCGGCTGCCGGAGGTCCGCCGAGCAGCACCAGGCTGCCGGTCCGCGGATTCACGGTTTCCGCTTCGGTTGGCAATTGGGGGCTCCTTACGGGGCGGGTAATGCCGGTGGAGCCTAGCCGAGAGAATTCGGGAAATCTAAGCGGCGAAACAAGGAAATTTCGTCAAGCGACCTGCCGGTGATCCGCGCCACATCGATTAGTGGACCGGCATGGGTCTGACCACCGTCAGTGGCGGGGTCGGACCCATGCCGGTGTTCATGAACCCGCCTCAGAGGTTCAGCGCTGAAGGCGGTCGAGCGACCGTGGCGCGGCGTCGTCGGACGGTCGGCCGGCGAGCAGGCAGGCCTGGGCCGCGCGCGAGGGCGGGATCCCCTGTCCGGCCAGAATGCTCAGACACTCCGGGCCATTCCCCGCGGCGCCGGCCTCGCATGCTTCCTGAATGGCGTCATCGTCCCGTCCCTGCCCTTCGAGTAACTCGGCACACGCCTCGTCGTCGGCATGGGCGGGAGCCGCCAACACCCCCAGCGGCAGGAGCGCCGCCGCGGCGACGACGGCAGCGGTGACCAGACGGCTTGCACGAACCATTTGAGCCTCCCGTGGTGTGAGAGCGACCGGGGTCGGTCGCCAGGCCCCGTTGTCGCACTCTCCGCTCGAGCCTCGTCCAGACGAACACTCGAACGTCGTGCACGCTCCGGTCGAGGACGGCCCCACACGTCCGCCCGCGTGGCGAGGCCGGGCGTCACACCTGGGCGAGGATGCCTCCGTCGACGCGGAACTGGGATCCGGTGAGCCAGCGCGCCCGCTCCGACACCAGGAACGCGACCAACTCGGCGGCGTCCTCAGGGGTTCCGGGGCGGTTCATCGGCACGTTCAGCCGCGCCGCGAGATCGCGCTGCGCCTCCTCCAGTGAAACCCCTTGCCGGTCGGCGATCTGCTGATGGTGCGCGATCGCCCCCGGGGTGGCGATGAAGCCCGGCAGGACACACACCACCCGCACCCCGGCCGGGCCGACCTCGGCCGCCAGCGAGCGGCTGTAGCTGTTCATGGCGGCCTTGGCCGCCGCGTAGGCGGCCTGGCCCGGCTGCGGCAGGTGACTCGCGATGGACGAGACATGCACCACGACCCCCGAGCCGCGCTCCACCATGCCCGGGACCAGTTCCTGGTCCAGCCGGACCGCGGACAGCAAATTGACCTCGAGGTCCGACCGCCAGGTTTCCTGCGGCCGGGTCAGCGTGTCCTCCGGGGCGCTGCCGGCGCCGGCGTTGTCGATGAGGATGTCCACTCCGTCGGCCGCGTCGCGCACCCGCTCCGCCAGCTGTCGCGCTCCGTCGGGGTCCGCCAGGTCCGCGGTGAAGAACCGGGCCGGCAGCGAACCCTCGGGCGGCGCCGTTCTGGCCGCCGCGAACACGGTCGCGCCCGCCGCGGCGAGTCGCCGCACGATCGCCGCGCCCAGCCCGCGGCTCCCGCCGGTGACCAGCGCGCGCCGTCCCGCGAGCCCTTCGTCGGGAATCGCCCGGGGCACGCGGCTCCCACCAGCGGGTACGTTGCTCTCTGTGCCGTTCATGCGGCCAGAATACCTGACTTACCAGTAAGGCAGTTTTCATGGGAGAGCAAGCCGATCGAAGGCGCACCGACACGCGTCGACGCGTACGGGCCATCGCGCTGGAACTGTTCACCGAGCAGGGCTATGAGCTGACCTCGTTGACTCAGGTCGCCAGGCAAGCGGGCGTCACCAGGCAGGCCGTACTGCACCACTTCGCGAACAAGGAGGAGCTGCTCACCAGTTCCTACGAAGAACTGCTCCCGGCGCTCGACGTCATCATCGAGTCCGCACGCGCCCACCCGCCTTCCACCGCGAGCCGCATGCGAGCCATCGAGCGGTTCGACGCCCTGGTCCGCGGCGAACACGGCGCCTCACTGGTGTGCGCCCAGCTCAACGAGCACGCCCTGCGCGGCCTGACCGCCGCGCGCACACTTCAGCAGCGGCTGGACGACCTGACCCGCGCACTCGCCGCCGGCGAAGGCCCCGAGGGCACGATGCGCGGACGGCTGGCCCTGTCCGCCGTGATCATGGCCGTGGCACGCGGACGCGAACTGGGCGGCCGGCAGGCAGAACGCCACAAGGCCGCGCTCGCGGTGGCCCGCTCACTGATCGGGTCCGAGGACGCGGCTCCCCGCCCCCGCCCGCGCGCCCCCCCGCCCCCCCCGCGCGGCGGGGGGCCGCCCCCGCGCCCCC
>NZ_JBHYVB010000015.1:0-28080 GCF_042750115.1 Streptomyces sp. NPDC059455 | reverse complement strand
CGCGGGGGGGGCCCCCCAACGTGTGGGGGTCCTGGCCCCCTGCCCCGCCCCCCCCCCGCCCCCCGGGGCCCGGGGGGGGGCGGGGCCATCGCCCGGTCAGGACGGGTTGTCCGCGTGGGTGAGGGTCGTCCAGGCGTTGAAGTAGTTGTCCGTGCCGGACGGGCGGTGGGCCTCGGTGTACTTCTGGGTGTTGGACATGGTGATGCCGAGTCGGTTGTGGAGGGCGTTGTAGCCGACCTCGGTGACCTCGTCGAGACCCTTCTTGACGGAGCCGCCGCACAGCCAGGAGGGCACGGCGGTGCCGTTCTCGTAGGCGGTGTGGAAGCCCAGCGCCTGTCGCAGCCGGTCCTGGATCTTCGGGTAGAGGTCCTGGCCCTGGATGCGGCTGGTCTCCGCGACATCGGCGATGGAGGCGAGGCCCCAGCCGGTGTGCCCGAAGTCGCGGCAGGTCTCCTGGGCGAGGCCGTCGGCGAAGGTGTCCTGGCCCTGCCAGTACTTGATGATCTCGGCCTCGGTGTCGATGCTGCTGTTCGCGGGCGGCTTGGGCAGGTCGCCGTCACTGGTCAGGTAGATGTACGCCGGGACGCGGGCGAGGTAGGTGCTGACCGCCTTGTCGTAGGCGGTGCGGTCCTCGATGAAGACCGCGATGCCGATGGCCGCCTCGGTCATCACCAGTTCCCAGTTGCCGTTCTTGGTGGTGGCCGAGCCGTTGCTCACCTCGGGGAGGTACACGTTCCGCAGCATGGTGGCGAAGCGTCCGGCGCCCGACCAGCCGCCGTCGTAGGTGTACTTGATGATCTCGGCGGCGCGCGGCCAGGTGGCACCGGACCAGCCGGACTGGAGCGGGGCGTTGCTGTTGGTGTGATCAGTGATCGTGGAGGACCAGGCGTCCATGATCTCGATCGACTTCTTGGCGTATCTGCTGTCGCGGGTGAAGTACCAGGCGAGCGCGTCGGTGTACGCCGCGATGGCGTCCTGGCGCTCCTCGGTGCACCCGTGGTTGGGGTTGGACGACGAGCCGCACTCCACGACGGCGCGCGGTTGGGGGGTGCGCGACAGCGAGGCGTAGGAGCTGCCCAGCATGTCGTCGTAGGCGGCCTTCCATGGCTGCTGGCCGGCCTGCACCTTCGAGCGGGCGTAGTCGAGTTGGGCCCGGCTCACCAGCACCCCGGGATGGGTGAAGGCGGCCGGAGCGGCCGTGGCCCGTGGGGCCGGTCCGCTGAGCTGAAGGCTCAGCAGACCGGCCAGCAGGGCGAGAACACTGAGTAACGCGGTTCTGGTTCGTGCCATCCGATGACCTCTTCTGTTCATGGATGAGAACACAGTTCCCACATACGGACAGGATGGCCTGGACCATAAGGACAGCTCGCGAACATGTCAATGCCTTCGGACGCCGGCCGGGAAGTCCTTTGCGAGCCCGGCCGGGAAGCCCTGGTTCCGCTCCTTCAGAGGCTGCGTGCGGTGATGTCGCCGCGGGAGGTGGTGGCGCGGATGTCGAGTTCGGCGGTGCCGTCGTTCTTGAGGGCGTTGCTGATGCGGCCGTAGCCGGTGTCGGCGTCCAGGGCGGCCGAGACGCCGACCGCGGCGCCGACCGAGATGTCCCCGGACTGAGTACGGAGCACGACCCTGCCGCGCACCGCCTCGGCGATCCGGATGTCGCCCCGCGCGGTGCTGATCTCCGCGGGGCCGCCCAGCCGGCCGACCTCGACGTCGCCCTCCAGTGCGGTGAGACGGACACTCGCCGCCTCGTCGATCTTGATCTGGCGGTACGCGCCGTCGAAGGCGACGTCACCGAGGCGGCCGACACCACGGAGCTCGGAGGCGGCGGCCTTGACCTCGACGCGGGAACCGGCGGGCAGTTGCACGGTGACCTCCAGGGATCCGGAGGAGCCGATGAGCTGGTTCTTGGACTCGGGGGCGTGGATCCGCAGAACGCCATCGGCGTAGGCGACGGTGGTCTGCTCGGCGGCCTGGACATCGCGGCCCTTGGCGGCGTTGGCGGGCAGGACCTCGACGGTGGTGTCGGCGCGGTCGGCGGCGATGAACTGGACGCGTCCGGCGGGAATGGCCAGGACGGCGCGGATCGGGGCGGGGGTGTCGAACTTCGGCATCATGCTCTCCTGTGCTCTCTCATTGTCTCGACCGTCCGACCCCGACGATCACGCGTGAGGTGATGCGCAATGGCGGCCCCACCGCCTACCGCGCCGACCTGGCCCACCGCGCCACCGAACGCCGCGCCCACCGGCGCAGGCCCGCCTCCTCGCGCGGATCGGCGTCAGTCCCCCAGCCACACGGGCGCGACGCCGAGGCCGTGGCCGAGTACGAGGAGACGCTCACCACCGTCCTCATGGCCTCGGGTCTGCCCAAGATGACGGCCCGGGTGCTGACCTGCCTGTTCACCACAGACGCGGGCAGCCTCACCGCGTCCCAGCTCGCCCAGCGCCTCCAGGTCAGCCCGGCGTCCATCTCCAAGGCGATCGCCTTCCTGGAGAGCCAGAGCCTCGTCCGCCGAGAACGCGACGAGCGCCGCCGCGACCGCTACGTCGTCGACGACGAGCTCTTCTACCAGGCGACGATCGCCAGCGCCCGAGCCAACGACCAGCTCGTCGAAACCGCACGCCAAGGCGTCGCCGTCCTCGGCCCCCACACCCCCGCCGCCGCCCGTCTGGAGAACATCGCCCGCTTCCTCGACTTCATCAGCGAAAGCATCACCCGCGCCGCCGAACAGGCCCGCGAAGTCCTCCACACCAATCGCGAAACAACCTGAGACGCGGTTCCGCGACGAGGTCGGACGCCGCCAGAGGACGTCGTAGATCAGAGGACGTCGTAGATCAGATGCGTCGCGGTCGTTGTCGAGGTCACGCTCCGCTGGACCAGTGTGCGCGGCGTTCCACCGGTGAACAGTGGCGTCCCGGCGCCCAGCACGACGGGCGCGAGGTGCAGCGACAACACGTCGACCAGCCCGGCCTCGATCGCCGAGCCGACCGTGGCGCCGCCGCCCATGAGGACGACGTCGAGGTCCTTGCCGCTGTCCGCCGACGCCGCCTCGGCGCGCTCGCGCGCGGCGGCGACGGCGTCGGAAAGACCGGTGGTGACGAACGTCCAGTCGAGGTCGGTGAGCCGCACCGACTCCGGCGGCGAGCTCGTCACCACGACGAACGCGGGCTTGCCGACCTCGGCGGCGCCGTAGCCGATCGTGTCGTCCCAGCCGTCTGGCCCGTCGACCACGTCGAAGAGCCGGCGGCCGAGTACGACGGCGCCCGAGCGGACGGTCCCCTCGCGCAGGACCCGGCGGTCGTCGGGGTCGTTGGAGAACGCCCAGGTGTGCAGGGCCTCGCCGCCGGCGCCCAGGGCGCTGTCCGGGCCGGGGTCGGGCCCGGTGACGAAGCCGTCGAGGGAGACCGAGATGTCAGCGATGATTCGAGTCATGTCAGGGCAGACCCGATCCGCAGCCCGAACTCATCGCACGCGCCGGATCCCCTCTTCGCACGACGTCCCGCACCTCGCCCTGGGACGTCCCGCACTTCGCCCTGGAACGGGAACCCGGGCAGCGGGACCGGTTCGCGATCATCACATACTTGTCGGTCAACACGCAAGTTGCTTGTTAAGGTATCCGCATGGGAACCACTCGCCGCACCCAGCAGGAACGCCGCGCCCAGGCCGAAGCCGCGCTGCTCAACGCCGCCGCCGAACTGGTCGTCGAGCACGGCGTACGGTCACTGACGCTGGCGCGGGTCGGCGAACAAGCGGGGTACAGCCGCGGGATCGTCACCCACCACTTCGGGTCCAAGCAGACCCTGATCGAGCGTCTGGCCCGCACCACGCAAACCGGCTTCGTCCCCGGGCTCGCGGACCTCCCACCCGGACTGGACCGGCTCCTGCGACTGGTCGACGGCTATATCGGCGCCTCCGGGGGCGCCGGAACGATGAACCGGGCCTTCCTGCTGCTGTGGGCCGAAGCGGCCACCGCGTCCGAACTGGCCCCGATCTTCCGCGAGCGCGACGAGGCATTCCGCTCCGACCTGCGCGTCGACGTCACCGCCGGGATCGCCGACGGCGACGTACGCCCGGACATCGACCCCGACGACGTCGCCATCGCGGTCCTCGGACAGCTGCGCGGGATCGGACTGCAATGCCTTCTCGACCCCCGCGCCGTCGACACCGCACGGCTGCGCCACACCGTCACCGACTACTGGCGCCAGGCGTTGCGTGTCCCATAAAGCGCACGAGTCGCGCCGGAAGGGCACGAGTCGCGTCTGAAGGGTATGAGCCGCGTCGCCGTGGCGGGACGCCGTCCGGCCGTGCGAGTCAGGTGGTGGCCAGCAGCAGGTCTTCTCCGCTCGATGGGCGGAGGCCGTCGGTGCGATCGGCGAAGTAGCGCTCGGCGAGCGAAGCTCCCGACACATGCCGGACGTCCTCGAAACCGGCTTCGCGGGCCAGTGCCAGCATCTCGGGCGGTTTGTAGAAGCTGATGAACGGCGTTCCGGATGCTTGCGCGCCTTCCATGCTCGCGCGGAAGCCGGGGCGGTCGGCGTCGTCGAGAAGTTCGATCGGCAGCAGGAAGGTCATGGCGAGCGTCGAGCCGGGGGCGAGCCCGGCGATCTGGCGCAGGGTGGCCGCGATGGCGTCTTCGGTGAGGTACATGGTGACGCCGGTGGAGACGATGACCGCGGGTCTGCCGGCGTCGAAACCGGCCGCGGCCAGCTGCTTCAGCCAGTCTTCGCTCGCCTCGAAGTCGACGGGCACCAGGTGCAGCCAGTCGGGGACGCCGTAGCCGAGTTCGTCCAGGCGGTGGCGTTTCCATGCCTGCGGGCCGGGCTGGTCGACCTCGAAGACCCGTACCCGGGAGGCGGTCTCCGGCCTGCGCTGGGCGAAGGTGTCCAGGCCGGCTCCCAGGATGACGTACTGGGTGACGCCGTGGTCGGCCCGCTCGGCGATCAGGTCCTCGATGAAACGGGCGCGGGCCACCATGGCCGCCCGGAACCCTCTGGTGGCGTCCGGGTCCATGTCGGGGCGGCGGCGCCAGTCAGCGTCGGGGGCCGCCAGCCGCAGGCCGATCTCGTCCTCGAGGACATGCGGCGGTGGGTCGGCCTGGACATGCATCGCCCGCCAGAGGGCGGTCCGTACCGCGGTACTGTCCGGCGCCCCGGTCTCCTCGTCCACCACGGTGTTCCCCTTTCGTCGCGGTCAGCCCGTCGCGGTCAGTTCTTGCCGGGGGCCTGGAGGTTCCACAGGCGTCCGTCGGGGTCGCGGACGGTCATCTCCCTGGTCCCGTAATGGGTGTCCTCGAACGGCGTGACCACCTCGACGGCGGGGTCGGGACGGAACCCGTCCGCGTCCGCCACCTTCAGCACGATCCGCGTCTGGGGCTCCCGATCCTCGGGGACCTCGGAGATGAAGACGTAC
This sequence comes from Streptomyces sp. NPDC059455, assembly GCF_042750115.1. Lineage (NCBI taxonomy): Bacteria > Bacillati > Actinomycetota > Actinomycetes > Kitasatosporales > Streptomycetaceae > Streptomyces > Streptomyces sp. NPDC059455. The sequence goes on along the minus strand of NZ_JBHYVB010000015.1, from coordinate 22,674 downwards.
GGCCCGTCACCGTTGCGGAGCCGGCCGGAGTTGTGGTCGGTCTCGAACTCCAGCTCGTACCCCAGCGCCTGGAAGAACCTCGCCGACTTACCCCAGTTGTGGGTCGTCAGGAACACGGCCTCGATTCCTTCGGTCGCCATGTCAGCTCTCCTTCTCGGTCGATCGCTGTTCGTCCCCATGGGCGTCGTCGAGATAGGCGCGCAGCGCGTCGGCGACCAGCGCCGACAACGACATGCCCGACTCGATGGCGTGGTACTTGACCTGCTTGATCAGCTCGATCGGCAGGTACACGTTGAACTGCTTGACTTCCCTGTCACCCACGAGTGCGATGCTAGCATCCTAGCAAGCTAGGAGACGATGGGCGTGGCCATGGCGAACCACCCCGACCCGGCCCAGGGCGCCGCAGACCGACGGCGGACCTGTCCGCCCTACTCCAGCCCGCGCTTCCCAGGCGCCCAGAACGGCTTGGTGAGCACCGCGCGCCGGTCCCAGCCCGCCTCCCGGACGAGCACCTGCCGCACCCGCTGCACGGTCCGGGCCTCCCCCGCGACGTAGGCGATCCCGCCCGGCTCGGGGGCGAGGCGCCGTACCGCGTCCGGGAGTGAAGTGCCGCCCCTGGTAAGCCAGTTGAGGCGGTCCGAATGGGGCAGCGGCAGCCGGTCCGCGGCCGTCTCCGTCTCCACGCAGCCGGAGACGCGCGCCCCGGGCGGCAGTGCGGCCAGCATCGCGCCGAAGGCGACGGACGCCGTCTCCTCCCCGACGAAGACATGATGGGCGGCCTCGGACCGGAGCGTGAACGACCCCTCGGGTTTGCCCAGCCGCACCCGCGCGCCGACCTCGACACCGCCGCCCCAGCGCGCACCCGGCCCGGCTCCGACGTGGTCCAGCACGCACAACTCGACGGCGCCGGAGGGGTCGTAGCGCCACACGGAGTACGTACGACGGGTCAGCCCGGAGCCGACCAGGACGCGCACCTGCTGCCCCGGGCGGACGTCGAGCCCGGCGAGGGCGTCACCCTCGATGCGCAGCCGGCGCATACGGGCGGCGATCGGTTCGGCCTCGGTGACGGTGCCGCGGAGCATCAGCAGATCCAGGACCGGGTCAAGCAGCGTGGGCATGGGAGTGCTCCTCGGAGAAATCGGGGGCGCGCGGGGGGAGTTGGACGGCCACGGCCGACCAGAACGCGATAGTACGCGTTCTCGATTGAATGCGATAGTGCGTGACTTGGCCACGACCCGGGTCATGCCGGACGTGCCGACCCCAGGACGTCGGCCGTGTGCTGGCCCAGCAGCGGCGCGGCGGCCGACGGCTGGAGGATGCGTCCCGCCGCTTCCAGGGGCAGGCCCGCGTACTCGTGTGTCCCGGCTTCCGGATGCGTCAGGGGGGCGAACCATCCGCGCTGCCTGAGCTGTGGGTCCTCAAACAGGTCCCGGCCGTTGTGCACGGGCGCGGCGGGGACGCCGGCCCGCTGGAGACGGGTGGCCAGGCGCGTCTTGTCGTGTTCGCGCGTCACCTCCGACAGGCGCCGCGCTATCTCCTCCGCCTTCGCTTTCCGCGCCGTCGTTTCCGCCAGCGACGTGTCGCGGGCCCAGTCGGTCCAGCCCAGTTCCGAGCACAGCGCGGTCCACTGGTCCGCCGTGGTGGCGAGCGGCCCCGACCAGGCCGTGGTGAAGTCCACCACGCGCGTACCCCGCAAAGGCCGCTCGCCGGGTTCCGCCGTCCCGCCCGCGGGCCGGTCGAGCGTGGGGAGGGCGGCCGGTACGTCGCCGCTCGCGCCGCGTGCGGTGCCCGGCTCATAGCTCGCGGGCCGCCACAGCGGGCCCAGCACGAGGTGCTTCCGGCCCTGGAATTCGGCGTGCCGCCAGAAGTCCCTGCTCAGCAGCTGCGGGTCGGTTCTGAGCTCGGTCGGGGTGCGGACCGGGGAACATGACCAGCCGGTGGTCCAGTGCGGCCTGGAGCAGGGCTTCCCGGCTACGGCCTCGTGCCCGCTCCTGGATCCGTGCGAAAGCTGACGGGATGTCTCGCATGAAGTCGGACCACGAGGAGGACGACGGTGAGTCGACCAGACCGTCGGCGCCCACGGCGGTGAGCAACTCGTTCAGCCGACCCTCCATGGCGAAGGCGGTCATCCAACCGTCCGCACAGCGGATGCGGCCCTTGGGCCGGTTCAGCTCGCCGCGCTGTGCGATCGTCGCGCTGTAGGCCCATTGGACGGCGAAGTTCTGTTCCATCGCGGCCGCCGCCTCATGCACCGCGACCCGCACGATCAAGCGGTGGGCGCCCGGCCAGGCCCGTGTAGTGCATGGACCCGGAGAGCGCCTGGTGGATGAGTTCCGATCCGTGCCAGTCGCGGTAGGGCCCCTGGTCGGCGAAGTCGGTGGCGACCGCGACCAGTGCGTGCCGGGCCAGACCGGCGGCGATCGCGGCTTCGCCGTGGTCGGACACCACCACGACGTCGATGTCCCGCGCGCACTGTCCCAGGGCGCTCTCCCAGCCGTCCGTGGGACAGGGCTGGACCGACTTGGTGTGGTTGAGGTGCAGGTCCATGCCCGGGGACGCGCCGGCGGGTGTCGACGGGCGGCGCAGCAGAGTGACGGCCGCCCCGTGGTCGGCGAGCAGTCGGGCGGCGAGTTGACCTGCGATGGTGTCCGACACGTCCATGACGCGCACTCCCCGGAAGGGAAGGCGGTCCGCCGGCTCGCGCCGGCCCGGGTCGGCTGGACCATCCGTGGGAAAGTCGACCTTCACGGTCGGTGTCTCCGTTCTGGTGAGCGGCGGGTGAGGGCATCTCACCGCCGGCTTGGCGCCTGTCGTCCTACTTGCCGACGAACACGGCGGGCCGCTTCTCCAGGAATGCCCCTGCGGCTTCGGCGGCGTCCTGGGTCTCGGCACAGCGGGAGTGCCTGACCGCCTCGTTGTTCAGCGCCCGCTCGAAGCTGACGTACTCGCTCTCGACGAGGTTCTGCTTCGTCAGGCGCAGCGCCACCGGTGCGGAAGCGGCCAGGTCCTCGGCTACGGCGCGGACGCGTTACAGGAGCTGTTCGGCCGGCCAGACCTTCGAGACCAGCCCGATACGAAGCGCCTCCTGGGCGTCGCACGGCTCGGACAGCAGGTACTTCTTTCGCGCCCGCCCGATCCCGATGATCCGCGGCAGGGTCCAGATCCCGCCGAAGTCGCCGGACAGCCCGGCGCCCCGGAAGGCGGCGTTGAAACGGGCCCGGTCCGCGGGACGGTTGAGTGTCACCAGGGCAACCCCGGTGCTGTCGATGCCGCTGGTCACCAGAGTGGACACCGTCATCTCCTCGTCGGTCTTCATTGGGCTTGTCATGTGTCTGTGCGCGCCGTTTCCCGGGACGAGTCGGCGACCGATGCGGCGGCCGCCGTCGAGGGGGTGCGGGCGAGGGGTCCGCTCGCCTTGGTGCCTCGCCCGCTGAGCTGGGCGATCGTCATGACCAGCAGGGGGGTGAGGATGGCGATGTACGCGTTGTCGATGCCGAAGGGGTCACCCGCCGCGTACCAGCCGATGACCGCGGGCAGGGACAGGCAGAGGGCGGCCACGGCACCCTGCCGCGAGCCGTACGACGGCCGGCGGAACATCAGGACGACGAACACGGCCAGGGAGGCCCGGAGCGCCTTGGCCAGGAACGTCATGCCGAGCACATCCGATGCGCCCAGGGCCGCCGCCACCGGGATCAGCCCGCAGCCGAGGGTGGCGAGCCGGGCGAATCGCACGGCCTTCTTCTCGTTGTCCGACGGGTTGAAATACGGCTGGTAGAAGTCCTTCAGCAGCAGAGTGGAGGCGCCGATCGTCAGGGCGGATATGAGGCCGAACACTGACGCGATCAGTCCGGTTACCGCAATGCCCTGAAGAATCGGGCTGAGCCGGACGACCATGGACGGAAGTGCCTGGATGCTGTCGATGTCGGGGTGCACCACGGCCGCGCAGACACCGATCAATGCCGCGAGGATGCCATAAGGGATCAGGACGAGGCTGGTGTAGAAGCCCGCGTTCCGCGCTTTGGCCTCGTTGTCGACCGCGGTCATCGCCTGCACTACGTACTGCGTCGCGAACATGGCGCCCCCGCCGGCGATGAGCCAGGCGCCTATCTGATTCCAGCCGACTCCGTCCCAGTCGAGCATCTTCGACGGCAAAGAGACATGGATGCCTTCATAGCCCCCCGCGGCGGAGTACGCGGACACCGCGACGACAACGATCCCCACCACTTTGACGAAGACATTGATCAGATTGGTGTAGATGACGGAGCGCATACCGCCGATCACCACGTAGACACTCGACAGGACGCCAACGATCACGACTGCCCACCTGGCATCGATCCTGAGCAGAGCCGAGATCATCGCTCCGCCGCTCACATAGGCCGCGGTGGCCACCAGGAGGAGCGATACGATCATGATCACGGAAGCCACTCGCCGCACGCCCGCTCCGTATCCCCGTTCCAGGGCGCCGGAGATGGTCACCTCGTCGAGTTGCTTGAATCGCTTCGCGAACAGCACGGCGAAGACGATGAACCCGATTCCCAGGGCGCCGAGGTTCCAGGCAGCGGAGATTCCGTAAGTGAAGGCTCCCTGCGCCGTCCCGATACTGGCCGTGGTGCCCACGACTTCGGAAGCCATGAACAGACCGATCACGGCCGCGGGGAAGACCCGGCCGCCGCGGACGAATCCTTCCGAAGTCGCGCCCGCCTTACGGGCGATGACGCTCACCGCCGCGATGAGGATGATGTAGACCACCACCATCAGAGCAACTATCTGGAAAGACGACACTGTTTCTCCTTGAGTTGACGATTCCGGCGCTCGGCCGACTCCGAAGAGTGAGGCAAGGCTGCCGTCGAATCGCGTCAGCGGGCCCCGGAAAGGTGGTCTTTGACATAAACCCCCCACAGAACGCAGTTCACCATTCCGGTTCCATCGGCGGTGGCGAGCATTTCCGCGTCATTACGGAAAGCAGCGATTCCGGTACTGGTGTCCAATCCATGTCCGGCGCACATGGACAGCAGCTCCGTGCAGGCCCGCACGGCGGTGGTGCAGGCATGCGCCTTGGCTCCGCTGGCCAGTGCGGCGGCAGAGGGGTGTTCGGTATGGACGGCGGTGGCGGCGTGGTAGGCGAGCAACCGCGGCCAGCGCTCCACCTCCACCTCGTGGAACTCGAGCGAGCCGAAGGTGAGATGGCGCAAACCGTGGGTCCGCAGAGGACGCCGCTTCACACCCGGGGCCGTCAGATCGACGAGCACCCGTACGGAACGGCCCTGCTCGTCCGCCGCCAGTACGACGGCGGTGTCCGCCGTCATCGCATGGGTGACCCAGTCCTTGCGCCCGGTGCGGACGAGTCCCCCCCCTCGGCCCGGAACCACAGTGGTGGCTGGGTTCTTGATGCTGCTGCCACCGCGCGGCTCGGTAACCGCCACGGCGCCGATGCTGGTCCCCTCGAGCAGGCCGGGCAGCACTCGCTGTCTGGCCTGAGGGCTGCCGGCCGCGGTGATGAACCGCTGGACACTGTGGTTGGAGAGGAAGGGCATGGCACTGGCGATTCCCTCGGTCAGCGAGGCGAACTGACCGAGGGTGAGGCCGGCTCCATTCGCTTCCTCGGGGATCGTCGGCCCCAGGTATCCCGTCGACCTCAGCTTGCCGAAGATCTCCAGCAACTGATCGCGCGACCACGGTGTGGTGTCCGGATACGTCCCGCGGATCGTGGTGGCAACGGCCCTTCCCATATCCACCCGCTGGCTGCCCCGGCCCGGGATGTCAGGCTCATACTCCATTGCGCGGCGCCGTTGATCACGAACTGCGAGCCGGGCTCCTTCACCACGTCGCCCTGAGCGGAGTTGGTGATCCGCACGTTCGTCAGCGTGGCGTCGCCGCGCGCCCCGCCCATCGCGAGGATTCCGGACCCGTTGTTGGACTTGTCGATGGTGACGTTCTCGATCTGAACGCCGGGCATCGCGCCGCCGCCTGTCTTGAACTGGATGCCGTCGTAGGTGGAGTCGTGGATGTCGGTGTCGCGGATCGTGACCCCCGCGATGTCCTGCCCCTGGGCGAACAGGGTGATCGCGCCGAACTCCTGCGCTTCGCCCCAGAACGCGCCGCCCGTGCGGTACAGGCCGTTGTTGGCGATGAGCGTCTTGCCCGAGAAGGGCAGCGGGTCGTGGTCCGTGGCCAGCATGATCCCCGGGTAGTTCATGGTGTCGGAGATCAGGTTGTTCTCGATCGTGTTGCCGTAGCCGCCGTAGACCGCGATGCCGTTGGCCCGCCAGGGCAGTTGGACGGTGTTGTTGCGGAAGTGGTTGTCGTGGCCGATGTCCGTGGAGGTGTCCTTCACGTACTTGTTGGCCCAGACGGCGAGTGAGTCGTCGCCGGTGTTGCGGAAGGAGGAGTTGTACACGGTCGAGTTACGGGTGCCGTTGGTGAAGTTGACGCCGTCGGCGTAGGTGTTGCGGATCCGTACGCCGCTGAACTCGAGGCCGTCACCGGGCCCCCACAGCGCGGGGATGTTGGAGTAGTCGCGGCCGACCCAGGCGCCGACGTTGGCGTGCTCGATCCATACGTTGGTGATCTTGGTGTTCTTGCCGAAACGGCCGTTGAGCCCGACCCCGCCCTCGGCGCCGCCGTCGCCGCCGCGAATGGTGCCGGAGCCGAAGATGGCGATGTCGGAGATCTTGGTGTTGTCGTCGATGTCGAAGCCGAAGTTGCCCTCGTGGGGGTGGTTGATGCCGCCCGCTTCCTGCGGCGGGATGAGCGAGTAGAGCTGGGAGTGCCACATGCCGGCACCGCGGATGGTGACGTCCCGGATACCCATCTGGTTGTACTGGCCCTGGTTCTGCGGGTCGTCGGTCAGGATCTTCTTCTCCTGGCGCCACTGGCCCGCGGGGATCCACACGCAGGGGATCGCGCCCTCCTGGTCCGCGGTGACGGCGCGCTGGATGGCGTCCGCGTCGTCGATGCCGTCGTTGGGCACGGCCCCGTAGTCGGTGATGGAGACGCACTCGGCGGGCTTGGCGGCCGGTGCCGCGACCTGCTCCAGATCGATCAGGTCGATGATGTAGAAGGCCGCGTCGTCACCGGTGTCCCGCTGGAGCCGGAACTTCGTACCCGCCGGGTAGGTGTCGGTGAGCAGGGCGTGGGACTCGTCGAACAGCCGCCGGGCGTCGCCGCCGGGCCGATTGGTCAGGCCCTCCGGGTCGTCGGTCGTGCCGTAGAGCCAGCTGTGCTTGGAGGACAGGGTCAGCTTGCGGACGAACCCGCCGTCCGCGTAGAGGCTGATGGTCGCCTCCCTGCCGCCGCCGGCCGCCGCGTCCGGGATCGAGTTGCGGACGACGATCGAGTTGGACGGGGTGGTGGAGGTGAACTCCACGTACTGACCGCCGGTGTCGAGCCGGACCGATTCGCGCCCGGAGGACTCGGTGGCGAAGTTGGTGTGCCCGAAGGTGCGCTTGGCGTCCGTCTTCAGCAGGGTGCCGTCGTATCGGCCGTCCTCCGCCTCGTACTCGGTGTACGGCACGGCGGCGCCGCGTCCGACAACGAGGGAGCGGGCGAAGGTGTTGTTGTCCTCGTTGGTCTCGGCGACGGTGCCGGTTGCGTCGGCCGTCGCGGTGAGCGTCGCTCCCCCGCTGGTGGCGGTCCACTCGCCGCCGATGGCCACGGTGGCCGTGTCACCGGCGGGGATGGTGCCCGCCGTGCCGTTCAGCGTGGTCCCGCCGACGGTGAGCCGGGTGACCGATCCGGCGGGCACCGCGCTGGTGCCCCGGTTGCGCACCGCGACGGTGAAGGTGACCTTGGCGCCGACGGCCGGGCCGGCGGGGTTGGTGGTGATGCCGGTGACCTCCAGGTCCGGTCCGGGGGCCTGGCCGATGACCAGCTTCGAGGCGGCGTTGCGGCTGTTGTTGGTGTTGTCGAGCTCGGCGACCGTGTCGGCCGGGTCGACGACGGCGGAGACGGTGTAGCTGCCCATGGGCCGCTTACCGACCTTGACCGGCACCTTCAGCGACGCGCCCGGCGCGAGCGCGCCGACCGCGCCGCTGTCGGCGACCGTGCCCTCGAGGCTGACGTTCACCGTGGTCGCGGGCGCGGCGGCCGTCCCGGCGTTGCGGACCGTCGCCTCGACGGTGACCGCGTCCGCCTCCGAGGGCGACTCGGGCGACCAGGCGAGTCCGGTGACGGTCAGGTCGGGGGCGGGTGCGGCCGTGCCGACGACCTCGAACTCGGCGACCTGTCCTCCGCCGGCGCCGGTGTTGCCGAAGAATTGGAGGCGTACATCCGCGTACCGGCCCGTGACCGGGATCGTCACCGTGTTCTTGTTCTGCGACGGGCTGAAGGTGTAGTCGGCCCGGTCCTTCAGCGAGGTGAAACCGGACTCTCCGGCCGCCCGTCCCAGCACCTGAATGCTCTGCGACCGGGTGCTCCAGACGGGGTCGGGGTTCAGCTTGACGACGACGCCGGTCAGATCGGCGTCGGCGCCGAGCTTCGCGGTCAGCGTCGAGGACTGGCCGCTCGCCTCCCAGTAGGTGGAGGTGCTGCCGTCGTTGGCGTTGCTCGCGACGTAGTCCTGGGTGGTCGACGACGCCTCGATCGGCTTGCTCAGGGCCAGGTTGGTGCCCGCGGGCGGGTCCCCCGGGTTCTCCCCACCGGCCTCCCCGCGCACTTCCACCTCGGAGAGCTGGGCCGCGTTCCAGCCCGTATTGCCGGTCACCTGTACGCGCACGTAACGTGCCTCGGCCGCGACGTCGAGCGCCACGGCGTTGCCGGACGATGGCGAGAAGTCCTTCCGCACGTCCGGAACCACGGTGGTGAAGTCCTGGCCGTCGGTGCTGGCCTGGACCTTCACCGCCTCGGTGCGGGACTCCCACGACGCGGGGAGCTTCAGTACCACCTCGTCGACGTCCGTCCTGCTCCCGAGGTCGACCTGCACCCACTGCGGGAACGAGCCCGCGGGGCCCTCCCAGTAGGAGGCCTGGCTGCCGTCGGTGACATTGCTCGCCGGGTAGGAGCCGTGTGCCCCACTGGTCGTCACCGGCCTGCCCAGCGCCAGATTGGCTCCCTCCGCGGCATGGGCTCCCGCTGCGGCATGGGCTGTCACGGGCAGCAGCCCGACCGTGAGCAGGCCCGCCGCCACAAGCCCGGCGGATAACCGCCGACCGTGCTGTCTTCTTCTCACGAGGCCCTCCCGATCCCTTCCCCTGAACCTGGAGCCGATGAACCTGGAGCCGAGCCCGCCGCAGTGCAAGAGTTGAGTGATTTCGTCAATCTTTTGCGACCATGCTTTGACAGATTTCTACCGCTCATCGACTTTGTCAACGACCGGGCACACGGCAGTACTTGATCGGCTGCGGCAAGAACGAACCCGGCTTGGGGAAGGTGGGAAGCGGCTGCAGCCGGTACCGGACGGTCAGGGCAGTACGACCAGTTCACGGCTGGTGCGGTTGAGCCGCTCACCGCCGTCGTCGGTGCAGATGACGATGTCCTCGATGCGGGCTCCGAACCGGTCGGGAAGATAGATGCCCGGCTCGACGGAGAAGGCCATACCAGGCTCCAGCAGCAGGGCGGAGCCCGCCACGATGTAGGGCTCCTCGTGCGTCTCCAGCCCGATGCCGTGACCGGTGCGATGGATGAAGTGCGGCCCGAAACCCGCGTCCGTGATGACATCCCGGCCGATCGCGTCCAGTTGCTCGGCGGTGATACCGGGCCGCACCGCATCGGTCTGGGCACACTGGGCGGTCAACAGCACCTCGTACAGCCGCCGGTACTCCGCCGATGGCTCGCCGACGACGTAATCGCGGGTGGAGTCGGAGCAGTAGCCGTCCTCGGTGGTCCCCCCGATGTCGACCACCACGGGGTCACCGGGCAGGATCACCCGGTCCGACAGCTCATGGTGGGGACTGGCGCTGTGCGGTCCCGAGCCGACGATGACGAAGTCGACCCCCACATGGCCCTCGGCCACGATGGCCTCCGCGATGTCCCGGCCGACCTCGCGTTCGGTGCGCCCGGCGCGCAGCCACTCACCCATGCGGGCGTGCACCCGGTCGATGGCCGCCCCCGCCCGGCGCAGCGCCTCGATCTCGGCCTCGGTCTTGCGGATCCGCAGCCGGCCGAGTACCTCTCCGGCGAGTGCCTGGTCGGTGTTGGGCAGCACGGTACGGAAGGCGACGACCTTCTCGGCCCACATGTGGTTGTCGACGCCGACCCGGGCCACACCGGCGGGCAGCCTGGCCGCGACGAGGGCATACGGGTCCTCGGTCTCGGCCCATCCGGTGATCTCGATACCGAGGTTCCCGGCCGGGGACGCGAGGGCGGCAGGCCGCTCCAACTCGGGCACCAGGAGAAAGGGCTCGCCGTCCACGGGGAGCACGAGGCAGGTGAGCCGCTCCAGGGGAAGGGCCTGGTAACCCGTCAGATAGCGCAGGTCGGCGCCGGGACTGATCAGCAGCGCGCCCAGGCCCACGTCGGCAGCGGCCTCCCGGGCGCGCTCCAGACGGTCGGCGGGGTACAGATCGGTGAGGGTCACAGGGAGTTCTCCATCCTGGTGTCGGGCCGGGCCGAGGCAGCGGGCCGGACCATCGTCGACCGGCCGGGGTCCCCCGGCGACATCATTTTTGTTCGCTTGGCGCACTTTTTATGCGGGCACGCAGCCGTTATCGCGGCCCAGAGGCGTGAGCCAAGGGCCCACGGACGTGCTGGTCCCGCATCCGGCGCCGGGGCCCGTACGGGCCGCACTCCCCACACCCAAGCCGTTGACCAGCACAAATGAAGAAATCCGGCCGGAGTACTAACAGCTATAGAACTGATTGGCGCACGCAAGCACTCGGTCTCAGCCACATTGATTCACCGAAAGATGGTCGAAATCCCGGACGTATCACGTTCAAACACCCCGATCATGTTAAATCAGAACGGACACTGCGGACATTAGCGCCATAATCGGCCTGGCGTAGCTAACACGAGGCCTTGTCGAGCGACAAGACCGCGATCCCCACCTGGCATCACGTAATTCACTAGTCATGAACACAATCAGCTTAGGCCGAAACTGGGACCCTAAGATCATTGACCCCCCGAAAGGAGCACAGTTACCTTAATTAGCGAACCCGATCAGCAAGGAAAACCCTCTTCAGGGTCACGCATTTGCGGGAATGGCCACCAACAATGGGCGGCCAGGGTCGAATTTCGCTGGACTCGCCGCTCCGATTTACCGCAGCAAGCGGACGTATGTCGTCGATTTCATCGCGCCGTCGTGGCGTTTCAGGGCCCGGCTAAGCCAATGCGACATCGCCGGCAGTCGGGACGGAGATGAGGGTGATGCACGTGGTGGATTCTGTCTTTGTCATGCCGGGCACGGTTGCCGCCCCGCGCGGAGGCATTCTGTGCGATCTGCACAACCGTTACGAGGCCGTACGTGAATCGCTGTCACGTATCGACAAGGCAGCCCAGGAAATGGGACTGCCCAACATCAGCGCCCGGCTTATCGAACAGAACGAGACGAGCGACCGGCGCGGCCCCGAGGTGCAATATCTGGAGATCTTCGCGGTCAGCATCGCGACGCACCACATGCTGATCGCCGAGGGCGCCAAGCCCATCGCGATCGTCGGGCAGAGCATCGGGGAGCTGTGGGCCCTGGCCGCCGCGGGGCACCTGTCCGTGGAGGACGCCGCACGCCTGGCCGTGGCCCGGTCCCAGGTGCTGACCCGGCAGAGCTGGGGCGGAAAGATGCTCGCGGTCGGAGTGGACGGCCGCCGGGCGGAGTCGCTCGCCGAGCTGATCAACCATCCCCACCTGGTACTGGCCTGCGAGAACGCCCCTCGGCAGAGCGTCATCAGCGGCCCGGAAGCGTTGATCGAGCATGTGGAACGGGTGGCCGACGCCCTCGGCTGGCCAAGTCTCCAACTCGACGTCCCGCATCCGACCCACACTCCGGCGATGGCGCAGGCCGCGCGAGACCTGCGGGAATCCGCGCCACGGGTTCCATACGGCGCCGGGCGCTGGCGGGTGTGCTCCCCATGGCTGGGGCGGGATGTCGGCGACGACGACCCGGTCGACCTGGTCGCCGGCGCGCTCACCTCCCGGGTCCGGATGCTGCACACCATCCGTGAGCTGCACGCGGCCGGCGCCGACGCGTTCGTCGAGTGCGGGGAGTGGCCCGTCGTCACCAAGTTCGTCGAGGCGTCGATCCCCGGGGTGCAGTGTGTCGTCCCGCTGAGCGAGAGCGACCCGGTCGAGGCCGTCCGGGCGCTGGTCGCCGACTCCACCAACGGTGGCCCGTTCCGCTCGCGCCTGTCGGCACCGTCGAGCAACGGACATGGTCCCGTCGTACGGGTGAGTGAGCCCACGACGCCGGCCGGGCCGGTTGCGACACTCCCCGTCACCGATCTGCCGGTCCGGGCCACCGTGTCCGCGCAATCCGCGGCCCCTGTGTCCTATGTGGCTCCGGTGTCCTATGTGGCCCCCGTCTCCTCCCCGGCTCCCGCGGCCCCCGCGGCTCCGGCTCCCCCGGTCGCCCCGGTCGCGGCCGCCCCCGTCGCGGCCGCCCCGGCCGTCGTCGCCCCGGCCGTCGTCGCCCCGGTCGCGGTCGCCCCGGTCGCCTCGCCGTCGTCCGCCGGGTTGGACTACGACACGGTGCTCGCAGAGTTGCGGACGCTCTACGGCGACTTCCTGGGCTACCCGCCCGATCTGCTCGGTGAGGACGACGGCCTGGAGTCCGAGCTGGGTGTGGAGTCGCTCAAGCAGGTCGCCCTGCTCGGGATGGTGTCCGACCGGTACGACCTGCCCGACCTCCGGGCCAATTCCTCTCTGCTGACCGTCGGCACGCTGCGCCGGATCGCGGAGGCCGTCGTGCAGGCCCGAGCGGGGGCCGCCGGGCTATGACCTCCACAGAAAACCTGCGGGGTCGGGTCGCCCTGGTGACAGGGGCCGCGAAGAGCCTCGGCGCGGACATCGTGCGCCGCTTGGCGGAGAGCGGGGCCCACGTGATCGTCAACTACTTCCACTCGGTCGACCAGGCGAAGCAACTGCGGGCGGAGCTGGAGCAGGCCGGTCACAGCTGCGAGTTCATCCGCGCCTCAGTGGCCAAGACCAGCGAGATCGACCGGATGTTCGACCTGGTCCAGGAGCGGCACGGTGGCCTGGACATCCTGATCAACAACGCCGCGGGCGGGGCCTTCCTGCCTCTGTTCGACATCGACGACACCTACTGGCAGCGAGCGTGGTCCACCAACGTGATGGCGGCCTACCACTGTTCGCGCCGGGCGGCCGAGCTGATGGCGGGAAGAGACGGCGCGAGCATCCTCTGTCTCTCCAGCGTCGGGGCGCACCAGCCGGTTCCGGGTTACGGCCCCGGCGGTGTCACCAAGGCGGCCCTGGAGTCGCTGGTCCGCTATCTGGCGCTCGAGGTGGTCGGCCAGGGCATCCGGGTCAACACGGTGCTGCTGGGCTCCGTCGCCAGCGAGATCGTCGTCAACCTCGACGCCCCGGCGGCGACGCCCGGTGGCCCGGCCGAGGCCAGCGAGCTGATGAGCCGTACCCTCTCGACGCCGGAGGCGGCCAAGTTGATCGTCCACCTCCTGCACGAGGACGCCGGCTTCATCACCGGGCAGACCATCGTCGCCGACGGCGGCATCAGCATCGGCGGGATGCAGGGCCTGCGGCTGCACAGCAGGCTGGCGGACCAGGTGACCAGGCCCGCCAGGCACCAACCGGTGCCCGCGGCGGTAATGACGACGACGTCGACCGAGGCGAGCCGACCCGCCCCCGAACAACCGGCGGCCGCCCACCCGGCGCCCGCACCGGCACCGGCTCCGGTGGCCGCCCCGGCACCGGAGCGAACACCGGAGACCCCCGCACCGGCACCGGCGTTGGCATCGGTGGCGGCCCCGGCCCGGGACCAAGCGCCGGTCCCAGCGCCGGTCCAAGCGCCGGTCCCAGCACCGGACCAAGCGCCAGACCCAGCACCGGTCCAGGCACAGCACCAAGCACCGGACCCAGCGCCATACCCTGCGCCCGACCAAGCGCCGGAGGCGGACCCCGAAGCCGTCGCGGTGGTCGGTCTCGGCCTGGTCCTGCCCGGCGCGAACAACACGGCGGAGTTCTGGGACCGGTTACGGGAGGGCGTCCTGCTCTCCAGCGAGCCGTCCGCCTTCGACCTGAAGCACTTCTGGGCGCCCACCCGGGAGGAGACCGACGCCTTCTACGTCCGCGAGGCCGCGTACGTCCACGGCTTCGTCCCCGACCCCGCCTCGATCGCCGAACCGGACGGGAACGTCGGCCGCCCCGGGTGGCCGCGTACCACTCGCTGGCTGCGGCACTGCGCCGTCCAGGCCCTGGCCGGGGTGCATCGGCGCCCGACGGACCGGTGGCTCGCCACGACCACCGGTATCCACGACCAGACGGGGCTCGGCCCCCAGGGTGTCGTGCTGGGGGACGAGTACCGGCGCATGGTGCGCGAGGCGATCCCCGCCGACCAGGACGGTGACTGGCTGGCCGAGCTGGCCGACCACGCGATCACCGCGCACTACGGTGGCGACGGCGGGGACCCGAAGGCCTATCTGCCCGCGTCCGTCTCCCGCGACGCGCTGCGCGGACTGATCCCCGACGACTCACAGCACCTGACCCTCGACGCGGCCTGTGCCAGCGGATTGTTCGCTCTGGACGCGGCGGTCAAGGCGCTGCGCGAGGGTTCCTGCGATGTGGCGCTGGCCGGTGGCACCTCGGTGATCGAGCCGATCGGGTTCACCCTCTTCTGCCGGGCCCAGGGCATCTCGATGAGCGGCAAGATACGCCCCTTCGACAAGGCGGCCGACGGAACCCTCATCGGTGAGGGCTCCATCATGCTCACCCTGAAGTCGTACGCGCGGGCCGTGGCCGACGGCGACCGGGTGCTCGGTGTCATCCGGGGTACCGGTCTCGCCGCCGACGGCCGGGGAAAGGGCATCCACGCTCCGGCCACGCGCGGGCAGGAGCTGGCGATCGCCCGAGCCTGGGCCGACGCGGGCATCGAGGCCGACGACGTGGACTGGGTGGTGGCACACGGCACCGGCACGCCGGTGGGCGACGAGATCGAACTGCGCTCGCTGCTCTCCCGGTTGGGGCCGCGGAAGCGGGCGTGCCTGCTGACCTCGAACAAGCAGGTCTTCGGGCACACCGGTGTGCTGGCGGGCCTGGTCTCGGTGGCGCACGCGCTGGTCGCTCTCGACCGCGGGGCGGTCCCCGGTCAGCCCGTGGTCACCGATCCGCACCCACTGCTGGAGGACGGCACGCGGCTGACCGTACCGGTCAGGGACGCGCCCTGGCCGACGGAGGACGCACGACCTCGTGTGGTCGGGGTGTCGTCGTTCGGCCTCGGAGGAGCGGACGCGCACGTGGTCCTGTCCGACCGCGTGCCATCGGCCGCCCCCGCGCGGCGGCGGGGCGGAGACGCCACCGCGGACACGGAACAACTGGTCGTCGTGGGCTGGAACACCCATCTGCCCGGCCTGGACACCGCCCAGGTGCCCGCCTGGCTGAGTGGTGACGGCCCGCTCCCGGAGGCCGGCTTCGGTATGCCGTACCCCCTGCCGTCCCCGCGTGAGGTGCGCATCCCGCCGCTGACGATGCGGCACATGGACCCCGCCCACCTGATGATGCTCCAGGCCCTCGGCCCGCTGCTGGACCAGCTCGGCGAGCCGGGCGTCAGTCTGCGGCCCACCACGGCGGTGGTCGTGGGAGCGACGCTGCCGACCACGCACAACACCCGGGCCGCGCTGCGGGTGCACGCCGGCGAGTGCGCCACCACGTTCGACATCCTGCCCGACCCGGTGCAGGCGCAGACGCTCAAGGAGTACCTCGCGAAGGGGATGGCGGAGGCCAAGGGGGTGATCCCCGGCGATCTGAACGAGGACGACTTCACCGGGGCGGTCTCCTGCATCCTGTCGGGCCGGGCCGCCAACTACTACGACTTCCGGGGCATGGGCACCAGCGTCTACGCCCACCGGGACTCCGCGCACACCGCCCTCGACCTGGCCCTGCGTCAACTCCGGCACCGCGCCTGCGACCTCGCCCTCGTCGGCGCGGTGTGCCAGCGGCCCATCAGCGGCTGGGACCGCCACCTCGACGATCTGGTGCCGGAGGGCCGGTCCATCGCGGAAGGTGCCGCCGTCCTGGCGGTCGCCCGGCTCTCCACCGCGCTGGAGCACAACCTGCCCGTTCTGGGTTCGCTCTCCACCGCGGTCGACGCCGCCGATCCCGGGCTCCCGGCCGCCCCCGGGCACGCCCTTCCCGTACTGGCCGACGCCGGACACACCTATCTGTCGCTGGACGCCCTGCTGGCGGTCCTCAAGGCCGTCTCCACCGGAGCGGACACCGTCGTGACACCCGCCGCCGCCGGATCACCACTGATCCGGTTCACCCGGCCGGACGGCCCGCACCACCACGGCCCGGCCCAGGAGGAGGTGGAGCGTGCCGAGCCGGACCGGGCAGCGCACACCGAGCCGGAACGTACCGCGCCCGAGCACACCGAGGACTTCACCGGCCGCCGCCAGACCCTCCGATTCGTCCCGACGACCCCGCCGCGGAACGGCTCGGCCACGCCATCGGTCCCGCCCGGCACCGTCGTCATCACCGACGCCCCGGATCTCGCCGCGGCCGCCACCGGCCCGGACATCGCCGTCTGGTCACCGCGGCCGGGCCTCGGAGCCGCCACCCACGTCCCGCCCGAGGAGGCCCCCGGCGCCCTGGCCGACCTGCCGTTCATCCCGCGCCATATCCGGGTCCTGTCCCGGCTGCCCGTCCAGGACGACGAGGACGACGGGGACACCGTCGCCGAGGCCACCCGGATGGAGGACCTTCAGGACCTCACATTCACCACCCTCCAGGCGGCGCTGCCCGCGCTGCGCACCGGCGGCTCGCTCGGCGCGCTCCTGCTCGGCGCGGTGCCGGACGACCTGCCACCCCCGCTGAGCGGGCTGTTCACCGGCCTCATCCGCTCCGTCCGCGCCGAGGTCCCGCAGTGCGGTGGAGTGACCCTGCTCAGCGACGCGCCGGACGCCGCGACCGGCCTGGACCAGCTGGCGCGGGCGGGCACCGCCCAGGTGCCGACCCACACGCTGGCCTGCCGCGGGGGCGACTGGTTCACCCTGGCCGTCGCCGACGACCACGCTCCACCGCCCCCGCCGGGAGCCGCCTCGCTGCCGCCCGGCGCGGTCGTGGTCGCCTTCGGCGGCGCCCGGGGCATCACCCCCGAACTCCTCCACGCGATCGCCCGCACCAGCGACCGGCCGCATGTGTACGTCATCGGCCGCACCCCACTGCCGGAAACCGATGACGCGCTGCCGCCGCAGGCCGAGTTCATCGCCGCCGAACACCGCAGCCACCCCGGCGCGTCGGTGGGTGAGCTGCGCGCCGCCTATGAGAAGGCCCAGGCGCGCCTGGAGGTACGCCGTACGGTGCGACGACTGACGGAACTGTGCGGCCAGGACCGGGTCCACCACCGTGTGTGCGACGTCCTCGACGCCGAGGCCACCACCGCCGTCCTCAACGAGGTCGTCGACCTGCACGGACAGATCGACCTGCTCATCAACACCGTCCTCGACCTCCGGTCGCGTGCGCTGCACGCCAAGACCCTGACCGATTTCCGGGCGGTCCGGGCCACCAAGGCGACCGGCTACCGCAATCTCAAACGGGCCCTGGCCGGGCGCCCGCCCCGGATCTGGTGCAACTTCAGCACCCTGGCGACGCTCGCTCCCGCGCCCGGTGACATCGACTACTGCGCCGTCAACGAATACCTCGCGTACGCGAGCGCCTGGGCCCAGCGGCACGGACCGGTGGGCCACCAGGAGTTGGCGATCCTCTGGAGCGGCTGGCGGGAGGTCGGCGTCGCCAGCAGCGTCACCATGCGGGAGACCCTCAAACGCAACCAGATGGACGCCTACATCAGCACCGAGCAAGGATGCGCCCAATTCCTCTCCGCCGTGACCCGGCCACCGGCCGGCGGGGTGGCGTTCTTCATCCGGGAGGACGAACGCGTCCTGCTGGCCCGGCGCGGTATCAGCACCTACGGTTCCGCCGGCGAGCCGCGGATCCCCGCTCCGGACGCGCCGCCGCCCGCCCCGCCGGATCCGTCGCTGACCAGTCCGCTGCTCGACGGTGTCCTGCACCGCGGCAAGAACTGGGCCGTCTTCACCAAGACCTGGGATCCGCGCACCCTGGCCGAGCGGGACGGGCGGTGGATGCGTCACCACCGGGTCAACGGTGAGTACACGCTGGCCGGCACGTTCACCCTGGAAGCCGCGGCCGCCGCGGCGGCGACCCTCTGCCCCGACCTGGTGGTCACCGGGTTCCGCGGTCTCGTCTGCCGGACGTCGATCACGGTCAGACTCGCCGGACCGCAACGCACCGTCGCGGTGGAGGCCCGGGTCACGAGCCGGAAGCGCGACGGCGCCGAGGTGGCCGTCAGAATGACGGCGCACCGGATCGGCAAGAACGGCAAGGTGCTGCGCTTCAACGACCTGCTGTGCGAGACGACGGTCGTGCTGGCGGACCGCTACCCCGTGCTCGCCGGACCACCCGACTGTTCGTCCCACGACCCCGAACCCGATTTCGCGATGCCGGTCTACTCCCCCGACCCGCCGATCTCGCTCACCGGCCCGTTCGCCGGCACCAGCGATTACGCCCGCGGGCCGGACGGGAACAGCGCCAGGTTCGGTCTGGACCACGCCGCCTGGGCTCCGGCCCTGGCGGGGATGACCGTACCGGCGATCCTGCTGGACGCGATGGTGCACCTGTTGCTGCTGCCACCGCGCGGTGACCACCCGCCGCTGGTCGGCCCGATGGCCGGTCTCGACGAGGTCGAGCTCAGCGGGCCGGGCAACGACTGCCTGCTCAGCGCGGAGAACCCGACCATCCGGCTGCACTGCGACTTCGCCACCGGGGACCTGACCGCCGTGACCGGTCACGGCAGGGTGCTGGCCCGTGTCACCGGGGTCACCGCACACGCCTTGGACCACAGCGGAGAACTGGTCCGGCCCCGCGCCCGCGTTCCCCAGTCGCCCCTTTCGTGACAGCGGAGGAGACAGCAGTGTTGTGGCAGGACATCACGATCGCCGGGACCGGCGCGTGGATACCCCCCATCAGGCCCGAGCAGGAGCCGCGGGGCGGACCGGGCACCGGGCAGCCCTCCATGATGGCGCTCAACGGATTCACCTCGGCCGCCGTCTCGAAGGACAACACGGCCACGCAGATGGCGGCCCGGGCCGGCCTCAAGGCACTGCGCCACGCGGACGTGGCCAGCGCCGACCTCAGTCTGCTCGTGCACGCCGGCTTCCAGGACCCGGACCACTACACGCCCTCGGCCTATCTGATGCGGGTGCTCGGGGGACGGGACACCGCCGGGATCGAGGTCGGTGCCGCCAGTGACGGCGGGGCCGCCGCGCTCGTCGCCGCGGCCGACCATCTCGCCGCCCGGCCGGACGCGAAGGCCACGCTGGTCACGACCGGTGCCCGGTTCCCGGACGAACGGTGGGGCCATTCCCGGGAGTTGGGCTATGTGGCCGGTGACGCCGGCGCCGCCGCCGTCCTCACCCGGGGGACGGGCTTCGCCCGCCTGGTGGCGACCGCCCATGTCACGGAGTCGCGGCTGGAGGCGCAGACCCGGACCAAGGAGGGCCACACCGGTGTCGCCCGGCGGTCCCCCGTCGAGGAGACCGGGTTCATGCCCCATATCGACGTGCTGCAACGGGCCACCCACCGCTGCATCGAGACCGTCCTCGACGAGGCCGCCGTGAAACCGGCGGACATCGCGCACGTGGTGCCCATCGCGATCGGGTCGGTCGTGCTGGACATGCTGCTCTCCGGCTCACCGCTCGGCCTGCGTGCCGACGACACCAGCTGGACCTACGGCCGGCACATCGGCCACGCCGGCCCGTCCGACGTCCTGCTCGCCCTCGACCGGACGTTCCGCTCCGGCACGCTGCGCGCCGGGGAACGCGTCCTCGTCGTGAGTTTCGGGGTCGGCTTCCGCTGGACCACCGCGCTGTTCGAGGTCACCCGCGATCCCGTCGCCATGACACCGGCCGGTCGCTCACGATCAGAAGGAGTTTGTCCATGACGGACACGAGTACGGCGACCGCCGCGTCGGTGCCGCTGGCTCCGCGGGCCCTGCCGCTGCTGGGCCATGCCCTGCCCCTGCTCCGCGATCCGCTGGCGTTCATCATGTCCCTGTCCGAGTACCGCGAGATGGTCCGCGTCCGGCTGGGCCCGAGTACCGCCATGATGATCTGCGATCCGGACCTGACCCGGCAGGTGTTCCTGAACGACCGTGTCTTCGACAAGGGCGGCCCGATCTACGACCGGATCCGCGAGGTCATCGGCGACGGCCTGTCCACCTGCCCGTACCCCCTGCACCGGCGGCAGCGGCGGCTGTGCCAGCCGTCGTTCCACCCCACCCGGCTCGCCGGGTACGGGGCGGTGTTCGCCCGGGCGGCCGAGGTGAAGGCGGCATCCTGGCGCGACGGCGACGTCGTCGACATCACCCAGGAAATGATGACGCTGACGACACGCGCCACCATGGAGACGATGTTCAGCGGCTCACTGCCGGCGGAGACCATGCGGCGGGCCCTTGCCGACACCTCCACCATCGTGACCGCGTTCTTCCGCCGGATGATGACACCGGCCCTGCTGCGCCGGGTGCCGACTCCGCGGAAGCGGCGGTACGACCAGGCCCGTAACCGGCTGTCGGCCACCATCGCGGAGATCATCGCCGAGCGGCGTGCCGATCCGACCGACCATGCCGACCTGCTCTCCACGCTGGTCGGGGCGGTCGACGAGGAGAGCCAGGACGGCCAGAAGCAACTGAGCGACACCGAACTGGCGGACGAGGCCCTCACATTCTTCCTCGGCGGGATGGAGACCACGGCCATCACCCTGGCCTGGGCGATGCACCTGCTCGCCACGAACCCGGATGTCCAGCACCGTCTCCAGGCCGAGACCCATCAGGTCCTGGCCGGTGGAAAGGTCGATCCCGCACATCTGCCCTCGCTCGACCTGGCCGCCCGGGTGGTGACCGAGACGCTGCGGCTGTATCCGCCCGCCTGGATGATGACCCGCGCGGTCCGGCAGGACACCGAACTCGGCGGGGTACGGCTCAAGGGCGGCAGCACCATCGTGCTCAGCCCGTACCTCCTGCACCGCCGGCCCGACCTCTACCCCGACCCCGACCGGTTCGACCCGGACCGCTGGCTCGACGGTCAGCCCGACCGGGCCGCCTACATCCCGTTCGGCGCCGGGGCGCGCAAGTGCATCGGGGACCAGTTCGCCCTCACCGAGGCCATCCTGGCCCTCACCGCCATCGTCGCCCGCTGGGAGCTGACCCCCGTCGGCGACCAGCCGTTCGAGCCCAAGGTGGAGACCAGCCTGAGTTCGCGCGGGCTGCGCCTGCGGCTCAATGAGAGGCGGACGAGCGGCACCGGCGACGCCGAACTGCACGCGGCCACGCCGCGATCCACAACCGCCCAGCCATCCACATCCGCCCAGCCATCCCCGCCGCCGGGCACCGGCGGCTGCCCGGTGAAGCACTAGGAGTGATGCCGTGAAGCCTCACCTGAAGCCCCTGGTGAAGCAGCTTCTCAACGCCCGGAGGGTCCGCCTGCCCAGCGCGGCCCCGGCCGACAGCCTGCGGACTCCTTCCCTCCCTTATCCGAACGGGTGGTTCTGCCTGGCCTTCACCGACGAGGTGCGGCCCGGATCCGTCACCACCCGCCCGATCGCGGGCACGGAGGTCGTCCTCTACCGGACGGCCAAGGGCGTGCTGCGGGCCGTCCGGCCCCAGTGCCCGCATCTGGGAGCGCATCTCGGGGTCGGTGGATCGATCGAGGGCGAGGACATCGTCTGCCCCTTCCACCGGTTCGCGTTCAACCCGGAGGGCACCTGTGTGCGCACGGGTTACGACAAACCACCACCGAAGGCGTCGCTGGCGCAGTACCCGGTGTGCGAGGCCAACGGCTCGATCTACGTATGGTGGCACGCCCTTGGCCTGCCCCCGCAGTGGGAGGTCCCGGCCTTCCCCATGGACGACCGGCAACCGTACAGCCACGACACCTTCGATATCGCCGGTCACCCGCAGGACGTCATCGAGAACGCCTTCGACTGGGGTCACCTGCCGGCGCTGCACGGTCTCAAAGGTCTCGACATCGAGGGCGCTCCGGTGGCCGGGGAACCGACCAGCACCGTCACCGCGACCGCCCGCGGCACCATGATGCGCGGGTTCCGCCAGTCCTACACGCTCACGGTGATCGGACTGGCCAGCATCGCGGCGCGCACGGTCCTGCCCCGGGGCGCGGGCACCCTCTATGTGATGCTCCACGCGACCCCTACCAGCCCGGGACGCATCCAGCTCCGGTTCGGTACGAAGCTGGAGCTGAACGGCATCCCCGGCGTGCCCGGGGCGGTGGGGCGCGCGGCAGCCATGCCCGTCGCCCGGCTGCTCAGCACTGTCCTCCAGCGGGTGGCGAGCGTCGACACCGGCGCGGATCTGCTGATGTGGCACTACCAGGAGCATGTCGACCACCCGAAGCTCGCCAAGGGCGACGGTCCGATCGGCCGGTACCGGCAGTGGGCGCAGCAGTTCTACACGGAACCCACGCTGTCTCTTATAAAACACTGACGCTGCCGACCATATTTTTGTGTTTTTTATAGGGGGGGGGCGGGTCAATT
>NZ_JBHYVB010000014.1:67996-96876 GCF_042750115.1 Streptomyces sp. NPDC059455 | reverse complement strand
TGGGCCACACCCGCCCGGATCGGTATATGGGTGACCCGGGGTGGCGCGTCCGGGTTTCCCGGGCTTCAACCCGGGGGTAGACAACACCGTGGACCCCCCGCGTCAACGCTGTGAGCTTGTCGGCGAACTCCATCGCCATGTCGTCCAGGGTCGGTGCCCCTTCAGCAGTCACCTGCTAGAAGGTAGTCGATGCCCTCGATGGTGTGCCAAACGTCAAGCTCATCCATGCTCAAGCTGTACGTCTCAGCACGCTCGCGGAGCTCCTCGTAGGACATGTTTACCTCGGCGAGAAGCTGCGCGCGTTGAGCTCGTAACTCGGACGGGGTCCTGTGAATCACTGTTGGCATTGTCCGCTCCCCACTGTTGCTGAGGCTCAGTCAACCAGGCCCCACTGACAACGATGAGGCAAAGATGGAAGGTTGTCACCCAGCTGGAGCAGATCCACGTTGACGTCTTGGCAAGGCGTCCGGTCACGGCGTTCTCCCATCGGTGTGGATCTTCTTGCGAGGGCAATCCATCCCGCCGTCCCATGTCGGGTCCGGAGTCCCGGCCCTGCGGTCGGCGGGCCTGCCTGGCCGCGTCGACCGCAGGGTGTCGGGGAGGGCGGGCTGCTGATGCAGTCGTCCGGTACGGGGCCCGGAGGGAGGTGGACGGCGAGGGTCAGCGGGGCGGGGCCGCGCCGAGCAAGTAGGCCCGGGTGGGCGGCGCGAAGATGAGCGGTGTGCCCCGCGGGTGGGGAATGCTCGTCGTCGCTTCATGACTCGCCGCCGGGCCGGGCCTCGCGCGTGGCTTCCTCGTAGGCGTGCAACAGCCGCTCGCCCTCCTGGCAGCCGGCGCCGGGCGTCCGGCAAGTCAGGCAGCCTGCTGCGTGCTCGATGGCCGTGCGCCATGCGTCGTCGGCGAATGGGTCAGTGGCCGGGGTGGCGGCTGGCTGGGTGCTCGTCATCGGGTCCTGCCCTGCCGGCGGGCGCGAGGCATGGCGGCGGCCCCGGCGACGGCGTCACGCTGGTAGGTCCGGGAGTGGGGTGGGCAGGCGTACACGGTGTGCCCGGGGCCCCTGCCGCCGTGGTGGAAGTCGACGATGACCGGCTCTGGTGCAACAGCAACGCAGCGAGCGTCCTTCGGACTGGTTGACCAGCTGGCTCAACGAGCGTTCCGTGGCAGCCGTCGCCGCGCGCCAGGGTGATCGGGAGCGCATGGGGTACTTCGTCAGAAACACTCTGAACGACGACGAAGCAAGCGAGGCAGCGAACCTCAACTACTGGGCTTACTGGATCGGGGAAGGCCAGCGCATCGAACTCTCGGACCAGTTCATCGCTTCGCGACACCTTGGCAGTTGGTCAGGTACGCGGCTTCTTCAGCACTTGGCGCGGGGGCTCGCACCACATCACGGATACGTCGAACTGAACATCCACACACTGTGGACGCTGCTCACCGCAAGGCCCGAGCTGCTTCGCTCGGGAAATGCCGCCGTCGTCCTCCGGGAACGGCTGCCGGTGATGTTGGATAGCCGGGAGATCTCCGCACCCGCACGCCGCGAGCTCGAGAGTATCCGGTACGCGATCCGCCTCGCCGAGGCGTGAGAGGAGTTGACGGTGGCTGACGACCTGCATGCGTGTAGCGCTGGGCGAGAAGCCGTAGCAACTCCTCGGAGCCCCCGCCCACGAGGCACGGCGAGGGCTCCGGTTGCGGGGCTCGGTCAGGCCGTGGTGCGCCGCGGGATTCGCATTTCGATGGTGTTTTCCGTCAGCGGGTCCAGCAGCTTGGCCAACGGGGCCTCAGTCTCGGTGCCGTCGCCCGGTCCTTCTCCGAGGGAGACCTCGGCTCCGTTCTGCCGGGTGCCCCAGCCGGTCTTGGCACAGGTCGCCACGCCGTACCAGCGCATGAATCGCAGCACCGTCCAGGCCCAGATCACCGCGAGCGGCATGAGCAGCCAGGTGAGGATGCGGGATCGGATCCGCTCGTCACTGCGGATGATGCCCAGGTAGCGCAGGCCCTGTGCCCAGCCGATGAGGAAGGGCACCACGAGGAAGCTCGCGGGCGGGTAGTTGCCGTAGGCGGCCGGTTCGACCACGAGCAGCCAGACCAGGACGGTGGTGGACAGCGCCACTTGGAACCAGCGCAGCAGGTGTGCCCAGTACGCCCATCGGTTCAGCGGCAGGTAGCGCATGCGCCAGATGGAGCGGATGGTGGAGCCGCGCATCCATCGCAGGTACATGCGCAGCAGGTGGCCGGCCTTCTCCGGCATGGCGGTGAAGACGACGGCGGAGGGCTGCTGGACGGTCTGGCCGCGCAGCAGGGCGTAGAGGGTGAGCAGGGAGTCGTCCGAGAACATCACGGGGCGGCCCATGAACGTCTCGTTCAGGTAGCTGTCGAGGTTGTCCCGGACGACGTCGGCCCGGTACGCGGCGAGCGGCCCGCTGTTGACGAGGACGCTGCCCATGGCGGACAGGGCGCTGCGATCAACCAACTGCCCGGTGACAAACCACAGATCCGTGATCCTGGCGAGCAGGTTCGTGCGGTGGTTGGTGGAGATCACGATCCCGGCGACGGACTGCACCTGCGGGCGGGCGAACGGCACCAGCACCTGCTCGATGGCGTTCGGTGCCAGGCAGGAATCGGAGTCGACGGTGACGTAGATGTCGGCGCCGGGGCTCTTCCGTACGCCGTGCGCCTGGGCGTGCCGCTTCCCGGCGTTGGGCACGCGCTGCCAGGTGGTCGCGATCCCGGCCTCGGCGGCCGCCGCTTGCCACCAGGTACGCACCTCGGCGTAGTCGGTGTTCGTCGACCCGTCGTCGACGACATGGACGGAGTCCGGGCGGCGGGACTGATCGATGAAGGACTGGAGGCCGAGCCGCAGATAACCGGGGTCCTCGTTGTAGGTGGGCACGAGGATCGCGACATGCAACGCGTCGAGCTGGCGCATGATGCGAGCGGTGAGTCGGCGGGTGCGCTCCAGGTGGTACATGACGGTCTGGAGCATGAGCAGCGCGAACGTGATGGTCCACACCACGGCGAGGCGGCTGCCGTTCGGGCCGCCGTAGTGGGCTGCTTGGAGGGCGTGCTGTGCGGCCCAGGCCGCAGCCAGGATGAGGGCTACGGCGCCGGTGAACACCATTCCCGAGCGGTGGGGGTGTGCGGCGAGCGCGCCGGGTCGGGTCACTGCTGGCCCGCCTGGCGGCCGCGGCGGAAGCCGAACCGGATGGTGAGGGCGCCGGCGGCGGAGCCGGTGCGGGCGAGTTGAGCGTTGTCAGACATGGTCAGATCCCCCCTGATGTGTGGAAGACGATTCCAGCGCATGGGGGCTGACTTCAGTAATGGGGTGACAATTTCCTGACACAGGGACAGTTGCGTGACTATATCTCGCGCGCCCCGTTTCGCTACCTCGTGCCCCTTGTCATTCCGTGCCCACCGGATTTAGTTTCAATTGATACCGTATCGAACGAATGAATGGCTGTAATGTGGCCCCATGAGCGCCGATCTCCCTCACCACACCACCGCCTCGCGGGCGACCGGCCGTGCCGGGGACACCTCGCCGTTCGCGCTCGGGCTGCTGCTGCGTCGGGCGCACTGGCGGGCGGCGGCGGTGATGACGGAGGCGCTTCGGCCGCTCGGCATTGAGCTGCGGCATTTCGCCGTGCTGATCGTGCTGGTCGACCGCGGGCCCACGGTGCAGCGGGACCTGGCGGCGGCTACGGGGTCGGACAAGGCGGGGATCATGCGCGTGGTGGACGACCTGGAGCGCAAAGGGCTGGTCGTGCGCAAGGCCGTGCCGGGGGATCGGCGGGTGCGGGCGGTGGAGATCACGCCTCAGGGGCTTGATCTCTTCGACGCGGCCCATGTGGCGGCGGAGCCGCTGGCCGAGCGGCTGGTGGGCGAGCTGGGGTCCGATGAGGCCGAGCGGCTGAAGGATCTGCTGACCCGGTTCGCCTATCCCGTGGAGGATGGGGCGTAGGGGTGTCGTGCGGCGGCCCTCGCCTCGGGTGGGGTGGATGGACGCCGTGTGGCTGGCTCGGTTCGGACGGGGTGGGCGGACGCCGTGTGGCTGGCTCGATTCGGTGAGGCGTCACGCGGCGTCCATTGCCTGAGGGATGCGCGGCCGGGCGTTGGCCCAGGCGCTACGCCGCCAGGCGCTCCGCGAGCTCCTTCGCCTTCGTGGTCGCGTCCTCGAAGGCGCGGTTGCGGGAGGCCTCGTACAGGGGGATCAGCTCGGACATGGCCGGGTTGCGTGGGGCCAGGGTGAGTTCCGGGACGATGAAGTCGAGGTCCAGGCCGAGGGTGCGGTGGAGGACGGCCTCCAGGTAGTTCTGTACGAAATCGAAGCCCTCGCGCGGGGTGCCCGGCGCGTAGGAGCCGCCGCGGCTGGCGACGACGATGGTCGGCGTGCCCTGGGCGGAGGGGGACTCGCCCGCGGTGCGGCCGAGCAGGAGCACGTTGTCCAGCCATGTCTTGAGGGTCGACGGGACCGAGAAGTTGTGCATGGGGGCGCCGATCAGGATGGCGTCCGCCTGCTCCAGTTCCTCGATGAGCTTCTCGCGCGCGGCGAACGCCGCCGACTGCTCAGGGGTGCGCTCTGACGGCGCGGTGTAGCCGGCGGACCAGGCGTCGGCGGTGATGTGGGGGATGGGGTCGGCGGCGAGGTCGCGGTGGATCACCGTGCCCTCCGGGTGCTGCTCCTCCCATGCCGTACGGAAGGCGGCCGCGACCGAACGGGACGCGGACGCCTCGCCCGGAAGTACGGATGAGTCGATGTGCAACAGCGTGACCATGGACTTCTCCCATGAGTGCTCGGTGATGGTTGAGAGTAAGATGGTATCGAATGATACTGTCGCGAGTGTAACGAAGATGCGCGGCGAAGACACAGCGCCTCGAGCCGAGGGGAGATGGGCGATCTTGGACGTCTACGGAGCCGTCACGAGCCGACGAGCGGTGCGCGGATTCACCGACCGGCAGGTCCCTGGGGAGGTGCTGGAGCGGGTGCTGTCCGCCGCGGCTTGGGCGCCGTCCGGGTCGAACCTCCAGCCGTGGCACGCCTATGTGCTGACCGGCGGGCCGCTGGCCGAGCTCAAGAAGCGCGCGGGTGAGCGGCTGGCCACGGGTGACGCCTGGGATGAGCCGGAGTACGAGCAGTACCCGTCCGCGCTGAAGTCCCCGTACCGCGAGCGCCGAGCCGCCTTCGGTGAGCAGCGCTACGGTGCGCTCGGGATTCCGCGCGAGGACCTGGAGGCGCGCCAGCGGGCCGCCTCCGCGAACTGGCAGTGCTTCGGCGCGCCCGCCGCCCTGTTCTGCTACATCGATCGTGACCTGGGCGGACCCCAGTGGTCCGACGTCGGCATGTTTCTGCAGACCGTCATGTTGCTGCTCCGCGCCGAGGGGCTGCACAGCTGTACGCAGATGGCGTGGGCGAAGTACCACAGGACCGTCGCGGATATCGTGTCGCCGCCGGAGGGGCTCATCCTGTTCTGCGGTATGTCGATCGGGTACGAGGACGTCGCCGCGAGTCACCCCCGTACGGGGCGGGCACCGCTCGGCGAGACGGTCAGGTTCGTCGACGGCCGCTGAGGGGCCTCAGGCTTGGCGGCGGCCTCAGGGCTGCGGAGTGGTCAGCCATGCGCTGACGCGGGCCAGCGCGGTGGGGCCGGAGGTGGAGGCGACGTCCTGGGCCAGGTCGGCGATCGAGACCGTGCGCAGCGCCTCGCGCCAGGCCGCGTCCGCGCCGCCCATCACGCGGGCGATCGGGCACGGGGTGGTGCATGCCTCGGCTGGGGTGGCCAGCGGCCCCCGCTGGCGGATTTCCGTACAGGTGAACGCCGGGCTGGGGCCGTCGACCGCCTCGACCACATCGAGCACGGTGATCGAGGCGGGCTCACGGGTGAGGACGTAACCGCCCGCCTTGCCCTGGACCGAGCGGATGAGTCCGGCCCGGGAGAGGGTCTGTAGCTGTTTGGCCAGGTAGCTAGCCGAGACGTCGTGCAGTTCCGCCAGCTTGGTCGCGGGGACGGGCTCCTCGACGGAGGTGAGCACGACGCAGCAGTGCAGGGCCCACTCGACTCCGCCGGACATCTTCACCCGCCCCACTCTAATCAGCCCGCCGATCAGCCCGCTTACTCGGACAACTTGTGTCCGGGTATTTTCTCGGACAAGATGTGTCCGAGTTTGATGGGCGGCGCGGCCACGTAGTGGTCCATGCGCCGTATCCAGGCATGCAGGCATGCAGGCATGCAGGCATGCAGGCATGCAGGCATGCAGGCAGGCGCCATGCGCACATGCGGGCGTCTATGCGCACCATTCCGACGGAAGGCAAGTCATGAAGTTCGCGGTCATCGGCGGTACCGGGCTGATCGGGTCCCAGGTCGTCAAGAATCTGAACGCCGCCGGGCACGAGGCGGTACCGCACGCGCTGTCCACCGGCGTCGACATCATCAGCGGTCAGGGGCTGGACGAGGCGGTGGCGGGAGCCGACGTCGTCGTCAACCTCACCAACTCCCCGTCCTTCGACGAAGCCTCCCCGGCCTTCTTCCAGACCTCGATGGACAACCTGCTGGCCGCGGCCCAGAAGGGCGGCGTCGGCCACTTCGTGATCCTCTCGATCGTCGGTGTGGACCAGGTGCCGGAGCTGGACTACTACCGGGCCAAGGCGCTCCAGGAGGAGATCCTCGCGGCCGGGCCGATCCCGTACTCGATCGTCCGGGCGACGCAGTTCATGGAGTTCATGGACGCCGTTCTGTCCTGGACAGCCGACGGCGACACCGTCCGGCTGCCCGCCACGCCGATCCAGCCGATCGCCGCCAAGGACGTGGCCGCGGCGGTGACGGAGGCCGCCGCGGGCGCCCCGCTGCGGGGCATTCGCAACGTCGCCGGGCCCGAGGTCTTCCCGCTGGACGAGCTGGGCCGCATCACCCTGGCCCGGAAGGGCGACCACCGCACCGTGGTCACCGACCCGGCAGCCGGGATGTTCGCCGTCGTCCAGGGGGACGTCCTCACGGACACGGGCGCCCAGCTGGCCCCGACCCGTTACGTCGACTGGCTCTCCTGACCCGAGCGCGGCACCCACGCGGTACTCGCGCGCGGCCTGGAGCAGCTGAACCTCCGCCCGCCCGGCGTTACGGCCCCGGCGGGCCCTTCGGTGCCTTCCGAGAGCTCTCCGAACATGGGCCGGAGGCGGGTCGCGAGCGTGGCGTCGGATCGCTGGAGTTCGTCCGTCACCGCGGTGAGGGTCGCGCCCAGGGCGCGATGAAGTTCCGGTTCGGTGAGTGAGCGTACGAGCGTCGTCTCCAGCGGCGTGGTGAGTTCGGCGGGCAGCCGATGGGCACCTTTCGCATACGTCGCGGGGTGGCCGAGCCGTAGACAGGCCAGCGTGATCACGTGGTCGCGCATGGCGCTGATCCAGTGCTCGGCCTGCCACAGGCGGCCGCGCTCAAGGGAGATCCGGGCGTGCAGCGCGTGGTGCCAGAGGAGCCCTGCGAGAGTGTCGGGATCGGGATCCGGGAAGGGTTCGAGTGGTTGTGCCTGGCCGAAGACCGTGCGCCACTGCGGGCCTCGGGGGCCGAACTCGGCCTCCGGCGCGAACGTCATATCGATCTCGAGCCAACTGGGCAGCAGGAATACGCGGATGGTTCGCGTGCCCGCAGGCAGATCGCAGTGGTGCTGGGCCCCGAGTTCCTCGTGGAGCCACCGTGTCCATCGGTTCAGCACTGGCGTGATGTCACCGCGGACGGCGAGGACGATATCGGTGTCCGACCAGCGGTCGTCGGCTCCGACGGCGTGTGAGCCGGTGAAGGCGATACCGACGACGGCGTCATCAAGCTCCGCCTCGGCGAGCAACTGATCACGGAGGCGGTTGCGGTCCTCGATGGTGAACATCACGGTTCTCTCCTTCGCGGCCCGGCTGTGGACCCCTGAGGCTTCGGGGGCGACGGCCGGTGCGGCCGTTGCCCGTGCCGTTGAGGGGGAGCAGGGACTCCAGGGTGGCGCCCCGCACCCAGGCGCCGAGGAGGTTCCGGTGCAGGGCGAGGATCTCGTGCCTCATCGCGAGCTTCTCCGCCTCCCGTGTGAAGGCGCAGGTGGCGACGAACACCGCGACATCCGCGCCGTGTTCGGCCTTCGCCGTGCCGAGGAACTTCTGCATATCGCCACTTGGCACGGTGCGATGGGGTGCGTAGTGCTTGCACTGGATCACCAGCAGGCGGCCGTCCGGCATGCGGCCGATGACGTCCGCGCCCAGGTCGC
The DNA here is from genome assembly GCF_042750115.1 of Streptomyces sp. NPDC059455. Taxonomy (NCBI): domain Bacteria; kingdom Bacillati; phylum Actinomycetota; class Actinomycetes; order Kitasatosporales; family Streptomycetaceae; genus Streptomyces; species Streptomyces sp. NPDC059455. The sequence goes on along the minus strand of NZ_JBHYVB010000014.1, from coordinate 88,647 downwards.
CCGACCTCCCGGAGACGACGACCTGGGTGCAGCCGTCCCGGCGGCACAGCTCCGCGACGTAACTCTCGAACCGCTGCCACGTCATGGCGTCCACCTCGGCCATGGACCGCTCACGTGCCGCGTTCTCCTCCTCGGTCTGCCAGGCCCGGTGTTGCGTCACGGTGCGCAGATGCGTTTTCCACAGCCACCAGCCGATGGTGCCGAGCAGGCCGGCGAGGACCACCCCGAGGACGTACGGCCATACCGTCTTCCAGGTCAGGGCCAGTGCGAGGGCCGCCACCGCGCCGCCGCTCCAGGCCGTGCGGCGCAGCCGCGCCCTCGCCCGCCGTAATGCTGCTTTACGCCGTCGTCGCTGTCGCTGTCGCTGCCGCCCTCGTACGGTCATTGATTGCGCCCCCCTGTCGACTCGTTTCCCTTACCCCCGCAGTGTCGGGAGCGGCGGGACGCCCCCGCAAGAGCGCCCCTCGCGCAGCGGCCGGGTCTGCCGTAGGCGAATCTGCTGCGGGCCGAGATTCCTTACGGAGCAGGCGAATTGGGTCGATGGTGAAAGGACCGCGGCGGTGTGGGTCGCGGTATTCACAGGGAGGTCCGATGGGAACATTCGTCACCGGCTGGGAGCCGGCAATGAGTCCGCGAGCCACGGAAGGGGATACGGCACCCACGCGGTTCGACGATCACCTCGCCGCACAGCTGCTGACCCAGCGCATCGTCTTTCTCGGCACACAGGTGGACGAGGTGTCCGCAAACCGGGTGTGTGCGCAAATGCTGCTGCTCTCGGCCGAGGATCCACGGTCGGACATCAGCCTCTACGTCAACAGTCCGGGCGGTTCGGTGACGGCGGGGCTGGCGATCTACGACACGATGCGGCTGATTCCGAACGACGTCTCCACGCTCGTCATGGGATTCGCCGCGAGCATGGGGCAGTTTCTGCTCACCGTGGGCACGACGGGAAAGCGCTACGCGCTGCCGAATTCCCGCATCATGATGCATCAGCCGTCCGCCGGTATCGGGGGGAGCACGGCCGATATCGCGATTCAGGCCGAGAATCTGGAATTCATGAAGCGGTCGATCGAGCGGATCACCGCGGAGCACACCGGACAGAGCGTGGAGACCATTTCGCGCGACGGTGACCGCGACCGGTGGTTCACACCGGAGCAGGCGAAGGAGTACGGAATGGTCGACCGGGTCGTGGAGTCGCTCGCGGACGTACGGCCCGCCGGTACGCGGCGCAGGATGGGGATCTGACATGGGGCAGTACACGATTCCGACGGTCGTCGAGCGCACCACGCAGGGGGAGCGGGCGTACGACATCTACAGCCGGCTGCTGTCCGAGCGGATCATCTTCCTCGGTACGGAGATCGACGACGGCGTCGCCAACGTCGTCATCGCGCAGCTGCTCCACCTCGAATCGTCGAGCCCGGAGCAGGAGGTCTCGATCTACATCAACTCACCGGGCGGCTCGTTCACCTCGCTGATGGCGATCTACGACACGATGACGTTCGTGTCCGCGCCCATCTCCACGTTCTGCGTGGGGCAGGCGGCCTCGACCGCGGCGGTGCTGCTGGCCGGGGGAGACCCCGGGCGGCGGTTCGCGCTGGAGCACGCCCGGGTGCTGCTGGGGCAGCCGGTGAGCGGGGGTCAGCAGGGGACGGTCTCGGACCTCAGCCTGCAGGCCAAGGAGATGCTCCGGATCCGCTCGCAGGTCGAGGAGGTGCTGGCACGCCATACGCCCCATGACGTCGCCACGCTCCGCGCCGATATGGACCGCGACAAGGTCTTCACGGCGGAGGAGGCGGTGGCGTACGGGCTCGCCGACGAGGTGCTGAGTCGGCGGATGGCCCGGGGATTCTGAGGGCTCGGTGGCTCGGTGGCTCGGTGGCTCGGTGGCTCAGGCGGCCAGGCGTACGTCGCCCTGCCGCCCCGCGTGCCGGGCCCCGCGGTCCGCGACGGACGTGACGGACGTGGCGGAAGTGGCGGAGGTGGCGGACGTGACGGACGTGAGGGACGTGACCGACATCGCCGCGCCGTCGCGCCGCCGCGGGCCGGAGACGAGCCGGATCAACTCGCCCTGGGCCATCGCGAGAAGGTCGGCCAGGCCCAGGCCGAGTGCGCGGGCGGCGGCCGCGAGAACCTCGGACGACGCCTCCTTACGGCCCCGTTCGAGCTCGGAGAGGTACGGCATCGAGATCCGCGCCGCCTCGGCCACGTCCTTGAGCGTGCGCTGCTGAGCGAGGCGCTCGCGCCGCAGCACGCCACCGACGACATCCCGCCACAAGGGCTCCTTCACCGGCTCCCGGCCGGCCCGCTCCGGTCCGCCAGGGGCACCCGGGGCGCCCGGAACGGCGGGCGTCGCCGGGGCGGGGGCGGCCGTGGGGGCTCCGCCCCCGGTGGTGGCTCCCGACCGGGGCACCGGGGCCGCGGTGGCCGGACGCAGGGGAATGACGCGGGCTCGGTTCGACGCGTGGCTGCTCACCCCCTCAGGGTAGGAGCGTCACGCCCGACGGGAAGGGGGCAACGCTCTGCCCTTGGCGAATCGCTCAAGCGTTCGGTGTGGGGCGGGTGGCGCGAACCGGACCGCGCACACCCCGCGCATCCCCGGCGAGGGGCCCCGTTGTCAGTGCCGGGCCCTAGCGTATGGCTGTCCTTATTCACGCTTGCTGGGCTGCTTGCGTAACTCGGACACGGCGGGGGCCGGACCCAACAGCGCGGGTCCGGCCCCCGGCGAAAAGACGGTTCGACCGCCCGGGGCCACGGGGCTGCGAGGTCACGGGGTCACGGGGCCGGGTCAGGAGGTGATCCGCAGCTCCGGCGGATAGCCGGTCCAGCGCAGTGGCGCGGGCAGGTGCGCCATGTCGTTGGAGAAGAGCACCGAGGGCGGTCGGCCGGGCGGGGGACAGCGGATGACGGTCAGCGCCGCGTTGCACTGGTTGAGGCCGAGCCAGCGCCACTTCGGGGCGTCGAGCACGGCCCGGACCAGCCAGCCGATGAGAAAGTTGTGCGTGACGACCAGCTCATGGCGGTCCTCGGGGCCGTCCACCGGGCCCGTGAAGCGCTCCTCGGCGGCACGGGCCAGCAGCGGGCCGCGGGCGCGCTCTTCGGGTGGGAAGCGATGGACGAATTCGAGCAGGAAGTCGGCGGAATCGGCGGGCAGTTCGTCGCGCCGGGGCGTGTACGGCACATAATCCCCGGCCGGTTCGCAGACATGGGCCGGTACGCCGTCGAGTCGGTCGCCGATCAGCCGGGCGGTCTCGGCCGCCCGGGGCAGCGGGCCGTGGTGGATCGCCGACAGCGGAACGCCCCGGAGCCGCTCGCCGAGCAGCGTGGCCTGGCGGCGGCCGGTGGGCGTGAGCCCTCCTTCGTCCGGCGTGGCCTCGCCATGGCGGGTCAGATAGAGATAGCGGGTGGCGTGAGCCGTGTGAGTCGTGTGGGTCGTTTGGGTCGCGGTCATGGTCCCTGTCCGTCGAGAGTCGTTGGAAGGGACGGCCGGTGGCGGGTGGCGGGTTCCGGCGGCGCAGCGGTACGGCCCGCTATCGCCTGTCCGGGGATCTGCGGTCGCCCTCGGGTGGGCGGGGCTCGTTCGGGGTCAGGCGGAAGACCGCGTCGGCCAGCTGGGCGCAGACGCGTTCGATCTGGCGGCGGGTGGTGTTGCGTTCGGTGATGATCGCGGACAGGAGCAGGGCCGTCAGGGCCGTCGAGCCGTTGAACGCCTGGAGGGTGACCATCCGGGCCGGGAGCGAGTGGTGGGAGAACGGGCCGGTGCCCTCCGCCGTCGAGGCGATCGCGAGGACCGTGACGATGAGCGAGCACGGGGCGGCGCCCGCGAGCTGGAAGCGCAGGGCGGCCCAGATCAGGAACGGGAAGACCAGGAAGAGCAGGCTGACGTCCGTCCGCATGGCCACCAGCGCGACGGCCGCCGTGCCCAGCAGCAGGGCCACCGCCTCCAGCAGGCGGTACGGGCCGACGCCCCGCGGGAGCCGGGCGCGGCGGAGCACCAGCAGTACGGGGGTGATCACCAGAACGCCCATCGCGTCGCCCGTCCACCACACCGACCAGGCGGTCCAGAAGTCAGCCGCCGCGAGCGCGCCCGACAGCAGGAGCGCGGCGGTGCCCACCGTGGCACTGATCAGTATGCCCGCCAGGGCGCCGAGGAAGACCAGGACCAGCGCGTCCCGCAGCCGGTCCACGGCGGGCCGGAAGCCCGCGCGCCGCAGCAGCAGATACGAGCAGACCGGGGCCAGGGTGTTGCCCGCCACGATCGCGAGGACGGCCAAGGGCGACGGGCCGATGGGGGCGTTGACCGCTACGGCGCCGAGGGCGATGCCCGGCCAGGCCATCGGGCCCAGCGTCAGCAGACAGGCCAGGGCGATGCCGGTCGGCGGCCACAGCGGGGTGACCTGACCGCGCACCAGCTCCTGAAGCAGTCCGATCCTGGCGCCCGCGTAGTAGAGGGCGGCGACGGTCACGAGCCGCAGCGCGGTGGCGCCGTGGCGCCGGAGGCTGTTGTTCCGCCGGATCCCCGTGTCGCGCGCCACAGCCGCCATCAGACTACGGGCGCCCTCGGACGGCGCCGCTGACACGCGGCCACCGGGGCCGGGCTCGCCCGTACGCAGCACGGCACGCGCACGATTTCATCAGGTTCCTCCGTGGGTACTCCGCCGTTCACGGAGGAACCTGATGGACGGAAACACCCAGGGCTACGCGGCAAGGTGGGCTCGAACGTCACCCGGTGGTCTTACGCCCTCGGCACCAGCCGGGTTCAGACCTGCCCGGTGGAGCATCACGCGGGCGGAGTTGTTGTCTCCGGGAGAGACGGCTCCGGCACGCGGTGCAGGTATAGGTGCGCTCGGACAGCGGCAGTGCGTGCTTGGTTCTCGCTCCGCACGATGCGCGGTCCATGGTGGTGTGCGCGGGACGCACGAGGTGGATGTCCCGCCCGTGCTTGCGGCCCGTCTCGATCAGAGCCTTAATCCTTCACCTCCTGAAGGTCCCTCTCAGCTCTCCCGTGGTGGGCGCTGGAGCGCCCAGCGGCAATCCGTCTTCTCCTGTGCCGCTACCCGTGACACCGATTCCTCCCCGGCCTGAAGGCCGTGGCATCCTCCGGGAATCCCGGTGAACTACCCCTGGAACCCCCGCCACACGGATGACCCCGCGCTCGCGATACGACCCCTCCCCGGGTCGTATCGCGGGCACGCATATGCGCATCGGGCTTGCCCACCCGAAGCGGGAGACGTCACCGTTGTCCCCCACGGGCACGCGCCGCGCGCCCGTATTCGACTGGGACCGGAGGTGCCATGGGACCGATCGTTCCACCCCTCGTTCCACCGTACGAAACCGTCGGCGACGGGCCGCACCATGTGATGGCGGTGCACGGCTGGTTCTCGGACCGGGCCGCGTACGCCGCGATGCTGCCGCACGTCGACCGGCGCGGGTTCACCTATGTGCTGCCCGACCTGCGCGGCTACGGCGAGGCGCGCGATATCCCGGGCGCGTACACCACCGGTGAGGCCGGGGGCGATCTGCTCGCGCTCGCCGATCACCTCGGCTGGGAGCGGTTCTCGCTCATCGGCCACTCGATGGGCGCGGCCGTCGTCCAGCGCGTCGTGGCGGCCGCCCCGGACCGGGTCCGGCGGTTGGTCGGGGTCGCGCCGGTGCCGGCCAGCGGGGTGCCGATGGAGGGCGAGCAGTGGCAGCTGTTCGCGGCCGCCGCCGACCGTCCGGAGAACCGCCGGGAGATCATCGACCGTACCACCGGTGGCCGCCACCCGGCCGCCTGGCTGGATCTGATGGTGCGGCACTCACTGGAGCACAGCGACCCCAAGGCGCTGCGCGCGTGGCTGGACTCCTGGGCGCTGGAGGACTTCCACGAGGACATAGCCGGTGCCCAGGTGCCGGTCCGGATCGTGGTCGGCGCCCACGACCCCGCGCTCACGGCGGAGCTGATGCGGCAGACCTGGCTGCGCTGGTACGTCAACGCCGAACTGGTGGAGCTGGAGTACGCCGGGCACTACCCGGCCGATGAGACACCGCAGGAACTCGTACGGGCCGTGGAGGACTTCATCACGGCCGACGCGTAGCCGCCGGTGAGGAGTCGGAGGCGGGCCCGGACGGATCGCCGGAGGGCGAGGGGAAGGCCGGTGTGGCGGGTGAGGCGGAGGCACCGCTGGTGTGCTTCCCCTCGCTCCGCTGGTACTTCTCCTCGCTCTCCTGGTACTTGGGCAGCAACTCCTTCAAGATCTTGTCGACATACTCCTGCGTCTCGAGGATCTTCGGGATGCCGCGCGCCCGGAGCACCGCGTTCGGCCCCGCGTTGTACGCCGCGAGCGCGAGCCGGGTCGCCCCGAGCCCGGCCTTGCCGCCCGGGACCACCTTGACCACCTCGTACAGATGGCACATGTAGCGGGCCTGTGAGGGGATGGCGTCGCGGGGCTCCCAGACGTCCGCCTTGCCGTCGCCGTCGCCGTCCTTGCCCCACTCCTTCCAGGTGACCGGGGAGAACTGCGAAATGCCCTGGGCGTGCCCGGAGTCCGCGTCCCGGCGCCAGCCGCTCTCCGCGTCGATCTGGGCGGCCAGCAGCGGCACGCTCAGCGGGGAGCAGGTGCGGACCGCCGCCTCCACGACGGGGCGCCTGGCATCGGGGATCACCGGCAGCTCGGGCTCCGAGGGCTCGGTGAGATGCCGTACGACCAGGACCGCGGCGACGACCAGGGCGAGGCCGGCGAGGAACGCGGCGACCATCCCGGCGGCGCGGGTCAGCATGCCGGAACCGGCACGATGGGGGTACGCATGCAGGGACCGTAGCCGGTATCGCGGGCCGATAAGTAATCGTTCGCCGACACGGCCCTACCGTGCCTGGTGGGCGCCGGGCAGCGGCTGCCCGGCCGGACCCGCGGGGAGCGGTCCCGTCTCACCCTCACCGGGCCGCTTCATCACATACGCCGCACCGGCGCCCGCCCCGAACAGCGCGAGCACCGAGACCGCCGTGCCGAGCCAGGTGGCGCCGAGCCACTGGCCGCCGACATAGCCGAGGGCCACGCTGTACGCCGCCCAGGCGAGCCCGGCCACCGCCGACCACGGCAGGAATTCCTTCACCCTCCGGTGGGCCGCGCCCGCGCTCAGGCTGACGACCGAGCGTCCCGCGGGCGCGAAGCGGGCTATCACCACGAGCGGGCCGCCGCCGCGCACCAGCGCGGTGCCCAACTTCTCCTGGGCGGAGGTGAGTCGGCGGGAGCGGGCGATGGCGCGGTCGAGCCGGTCGCTGCCGCGCCAGGCCAGCCGGTAGGCGACCATGTCCCCGAGGACGGAGGCGGTCGCGGCGCACAGCACCAGCGCGAACATGGCGGGGAAGTCGGCCGCGCCGGCCTGGCGCACCACGCCGACGGCGTCAACGGTGGTGCCGGCGGCCGCGGTGGCGGCGGTGATGACCAGAACCCCACTGGGCAGAACGGGCAGAAAGACATCGAGCAGGACGGATGCCCCGATCACCGCATAAATCCATGGGGTGTTGGTCAGCGACCCCAAATGTTCCAACAACGTACTACTCCCGATCCCGGTCCCCCCGCTGCGCATGTCGCCGGGAAGCGGCAGGCGTCAGCCTGTTACAGCCATACAGCGTACGCCTGTGACTGAAGAGGATATCGGTAAGGGGTGTGATGATGTTGTTCGAATCACGCCATGCGGGGCGTTCGGCCCCGCATGGCGCGATGGGTGACGTGATGTCGAATGCGCGGAACCGACGGCTGGACGAGGGTGACGTCCGGCTGCCGTCCGTCCGGTCGCGGTCCGTCAGACCCGGGACGGCTCGGGCCGCGCCTCCGGCGCCGCCTCGCTCGCGCGGGGTGAGCCGAATATCCGGTCCAGTGCCCAGGGGCCGGGGCCGGTGAAGACGATCAGCAGCAGGGTCCAGCAGAACATCGCGGCGGGCTCGCCGCCGTTCTGAATGGGCCACAGCTTCTCGGGCTGGTGCTCGTGGAAGTACGCGTAGGCCATCGAGCCCGAGGAGATGAAGGCCGCGCTGCGGCTGCCGACGCCGAGCATCACCAGCGCGCCGCCGACGAGCTGGATGACGGCCGCGTACCAGCCCGGCCAGGTGCCGGCCTCGACGGTCTTGCCGGTGCCCATCATGCCGCCGAACCAGCCGAGCAGCGACGAGGCGCCGTGGCAGAAGAAGAGCAGTCCGACGACGATGCGGAAGAGGGAGAGGACATACGGTCTGGCGCTGTCGAGCGCCTCACCGAGGGTGCGGGGGGTGGGGGAAGAAGGCATGGGAGGGAGGCTCCTTGCTCCTGGGGACGGGGAATAGCGGAACGCCAGGTTAGGTTCCCCTCACCTTTTGTTGCAAGTTCAAGTTCCTGCCAATGTGGGTGCCCCGGAAGCCCCTTCCTGACCCCCTGAACCCGCTCCTCGGAGCCCCACGGCGCACATCGGGGCACCTTCCTGTCGGGGCTCCCGCGCGGTCGTCACGCGCAGCACCGCCCGTGCCACGGCGTCCGTGTCGCAGAGGGTGACGGAGTTCACGCCCGGCCGCGCGCCCGCGGCCGTCACCCAGTGGACCCCCTCGGTCGGCACCCCGAGGGCGAACCGCCGCGGATGCGGGCGGCCCTGGGCGTCCACCAGCCGGTAGGGCGCGGTGGTGACATCGAGGCCGCCGGTCTCATAGCCCTCCACCCGGTGCGGACGGCCCTGCCCGGTCTCCAGCAGATGGATCAGCAACTCATCGGCGGTCCGGCGCACATCGGGCTCCGGCAGCCGCGCCTCGATCAGGGTCGTGGCCGCCACCGGCGGACCCGGCACCTCGGCCGACCGCGCGGCGAAACCGGCCTCGTCTCCCCCTTGGTCTGGACTTTCCAAGGTCACTTCAAGCCGTGGGCCGAGGATGTCCAGGACGCCCGCCTCGATCAGCGCGGCCATCTCCTCGATCCGGCGGCGCGGCGGGCCGATCGAGAGGAAGGCGTTGAGCGGGGTGTACCAGCGGTCCAGATGGGCGCGGCGGGACGCGCCTGTCAGCCCGCCGTGGTCGACGATCAGGCGCACCTCGTTGCGGAGGTCGCGCAGTACGTCGAGGGCGGCCTTGACCGGGCCCTCGACATTGCCCAGCCGTGCGTGTGCCGCGTCCTGGTGGGCGTAGGCCAGCAGCCACCGCCGGAATTCGTCACGCCCCGTGAACCGGCGTCCGCGGTACGGCTGGGCCACCGCGTCCCAGGACCAGCGCTCCGCCTCCGGAATGCCGTACTCCGCGAGCACGGCGGCCTCTTCGGGGCTGCCGTGCTCGGTGGCCAAAAAGTGACGCCTGAAGCGTGCTGGGGTGAAGGGGGCCGGGGCTCCGGAGCCGGACTCGGGGGCCTCCGAGGCCTCCAGGGTCTCCGGGGCGGCCGGGGCATGGGTGTCGGGGGCGCGGAGGGTCAGCAGCGCCTCGTAGTAGACCGTCTCGGCCTCCTTGGCGACGAGTGGCCATATCTCGCTGAGGAAGTCCGGCGGATCGCCGGCGTCCGCGCGCTTGCGGAAGCGGCCGAGCACATCGGGGGTCAGCAGCAGCGGGGTGTGGCGGCCGCACGGCCCCTTCGCGTTGTCGCCCCGCGCGTGGTACGGGATGCCGCGCCGCGACCCCGCGTACAGCCGTGGCTCGAGCCCCGAGGGCCGGTAGACCAGGTCGCCGCGGCCGTTCGGGGCGAATGTGCCGCCCCGGCCCGCCGTCAGCAGCGCCATGTGGTCGAAGAAGTTGAGGCCGAGGCCGCGCAGCAGCACCGGCTCGCCCGGCGCGATGAGCGACAAGTCGACATCGGCGGGGTTGGCGGGCGGGTAGTAGCGCAGCCCGTACCGCTCCGCGTGGGCCGCGTACCGCCGCTCGGTGGCGTCGGTGGCCGCCGGGAGATGGCCCTGCGCCAGGACGACCGCGCGCAGCCCCTCCAGGCGGCTCCCGTCGTCCAGCGTCAGCACCTGCGTGCCGTCGGCCCGTTCCTCCAGCCGTACGGCGCGGGCCCGGTGCGTCCGGACGGTCACGGTGTCCGGCGCGCCCCGCACCACCTCGCCGAACACCCACTCCAGATAGCGGCCGTAGAGCGCGCGGCTGGGGTAGTCGTCCGGGCCGAGGCCGGGCGCCAGCCCGCGCGCGGTGACCCATTCGTACAGACTCGGCCCGGTCCGCACCGGTCCGCCGCATTCGACGCTCGCATCGGTGAACAGGGTGACCTGCGAGGTCACGGTGTTCATCAGCAACTCGTCCGGCTGGGCGGTGCGCCAGACCCGTCCCGCGCCGGGCGGGGAGGGGTCCACCATGTGCACCGTCAGCGGGGTGCCGGACGCCAGTTCCGGGGCCGAGGCGCACAGGCGCTCCAGCACGCTGGTGCCGCGCGGCCCGGCGCCGACGACGGCTATCGCGTGGGGGTCTCCGGCCAAGGCTGTATCTCCCGGGGCAGATGTGACGCAGGATGCGCGCCCATCATGCCGCCCGCTCCACGCGAATCGACCCGGTCTCCGGAACATGCCGCTTCGTTGTGGCCTGTATCACGGACGTACGCCGACATCACGTGATGTACGGCGCGGAACGGTGCCCAAGGGACGGCGCTCGACGGGGGGCGGATCTTTCCCCTCCCCGCCCCTTCCCGCTACCAGGTGCTTCGCCCCTGGACCCCTGGGTCTGGGGCGGAGCCCCCACGCGGCGGAGCCGCACGTCGACGCTGCGGGGGAAGGGGCGGGGAGGGGAGCAGTCCGCCGCGGGCGTCAGGATCCGCCGGGCACCCCTTGGCCCGCCCAGTCCGTCTCCAGCGCCGTCACCAGCCTTGCGCCGCCGCCCGAGGGGTCCGACTGCGCCTGGTCCAGCCGCAGATGCGCGGTACGGCCCCGGAGGGTCAGCGTCATCAGCTGGTTGCCGAACCAGGGCCCACCCGTCTTGTGCCAGCTCAAGCGGGGGTGCGGCACCCGGCCATGGCGCCGGAACGCCCGGCCAAGGGCGCGGCCAGCCGCGCTCCAGCCGAAGCGGAAGCCGAGCCGTATCGAGGCGTAGATGCTGTTGTGGACCGGGGAGCAGGTCAATTGGCGCACCTGGCTGCGGGGCGGCCGGGACGGCCACCGCGACCAGTCCGGGGTGGCCACATAGGCGTGGTGCACATCGCCGGAGAGCACGCTGATCGTGGCGGGCGCCCCCGGCGCGCCGCCCACCGTGGCGATGGTGTCGGTGAGCGCGTCGAAGGACTCGGGGAACGCGGCCCAGTGCTCCAAGTCGCCGCGCTGCCGCAGGTCCTCGGCGATCCGCGCCCAGCGCCCACCGCGTCTGCCGCCGCACACCGAGGCGTTCCACGCCTCCACGTCATGCACGAAGTGCGGCAGCAGCCAGGGCAGCGAGGTGCCGAGCAGCAGATGGTCGTAGCTGCCGGAGGTCTCGGTCTCCTCCGGGCCGGGGAGGCCGGGCGCGCCGCCCACGCCCTCCATGGCCTGCTCGCGCACCCAGGCGAGCTCCTTGTCGGTCAGCATCGCCCGCCGGCCCTCCTCGAGCACCCGCGCCGCGCGGGTGTCGACCATCAGCAGCCGGGTGCGGCCGAAGTCGCGGCGGTAGCTCCAGCGGGTGTACCCCGGATCGGCGTCGGCGCGGGCGGCGAACTCCCGCAGCGCCTCGGTGCCGTCCTCCGCCGCGCGTACCTCCGCGTAGAGCGGGTCGGCGGCCAGTTCGGCGGGGGAGAGGTTGCCCAGGTGCTGATGGACCCAGTAGGACATCAGCCCGCTCAGTATCCGCTCCCGCCACCACGGGGTGGCGCGCATCCGGCGCTGCCACGCCTCGCTGGTGTTCCAGTCGTCGATGACATCGTGGTCGTCGAAGATCATGCAGCTGGGGACGGTGGAGAGCAGCCAGCGCACCTCGGGGTCCAGCCAGGACTCGTAGTAGAGCCGGGTGTACTCCTCGTAGTCCGCCACCTGCTCACCCGGCGGCTCGCTCAGATCGCGGCGCTCGGCCAGCCAGCGGCGGGTCTCGGTGGAGGTCTCGTCCGCGTACACCTGGTCGCCCAGCAGTACGAGCACATCGGGGCGCGGGGCCTCCGGGGCGCGGGCGAGCGCCTGCGCGAGGGTGTCCAGCGCGTCGGGCCCCACGGGGTCGTGCGAGGCGTCGGAGGGCGGCGCGGCCCACCGGCAGGAGCCGAAGGCCACGCGCACGGGCGCGGGGTCCGTGGGGTCGGCCCCCGGGGCCGGGGTGCGGATGGTGCTGTCGGGGAACGGGGAATCCGGCAGCGGCCAGACCTGCTCACCGTCCAGCAGCACCCGGTAGGCGGTCTCGCCGCCCGGCCGCAGCCCGGAGACCGGGATCAGGGCGTAGTGATGGTCCGCGATCCGCCAGGTGCGGGCGGTGCCGCCCGCGCCGTCGGCGCACCGCACCTCGGCCTCACAGGGCCGGTCGGCCTCTACCCAGACGGTCGCGCCGGCGCCGGTCTCCCAGTCGACATGGCGCAGCAGTGGTCCCAGGCGCAGCCCGGCCATCCGGACCTCCTCCGTCGTTCTTCGATGTGCTCGTCATGCGTACGGTACGGAACGACGGAGGAGGTGCGGCGGTTCCTCCGGCCGGTGCGCCGGATGGAGCGGTGTTTCGGAGCGGTGCCTCGGAGCGGTGTCTCAGCAGCCGTTGAGGATGCCGCTGAGCGCGGACTTCTCGGCCGAGTCGAGGGTGAGCTTGTAGGTGTACTTCACCGAGACCCACATGCGGGCGTACATGCAGTGGTAGGCGCTCCGGGGCGGCAGCCACTCGGCGGGGTCCTGGTCGCCCTTGGACTGGTTGACGTTGTCCGTCACGGCGATGAGCTGGGAGTGGGTCAGGTCGTTGGCGAACGACTGGCGCTGGGCGGTGGTCCAGCTGTTGGCGCCGGACTTCCACGCCTCGGAGAGCGGCACGACGTGGTCGATGTCCACGTCGCCGGAGGCGGACCAGGTCGCGCCGTCGTACTCGGAGTACCAGGTGCCGCTGGTGGCCGCACAGCTGGAGTCGGTCTGGACGTTCTTGCCGTCGCGCTTGAGGACTTCCTCGCGGGTGTTGCAGGCGCCGCTCTGGGTGATCCAGTGCGGGAACTTGTCGCGGCTGTAACCGTCCGACGAGCCTTCGGACTTGACGGTCAGCGAGGCCAGCTGGGTACGGGCGGTGGCGGCGCTGGGCGGGGTGGGCGGGGAAGCCTCGGCTGCGGGCCCGCTCAGCACGAGTGTGCCCAGCAGGGCGACGAACCCGCCGAAGACGGAGGCGCGACGCGCGTAGACGCGACGGCGAGTAGACGTGTCCGACATGCGAACTCCCTTGAGGGTGGGGGGTTATTGGCCCCTGGTGCCCGGCCATGGTCGCGGCGCCGGGTTGCTGTGGGGTGGGCGCCAGGTAACAGGGTGACGACGCGGTCATGTCAACGCAAGGGGTTCCGGGAGGCAGTTGGTGCCACGCATCCGCCTCGGCGCGGCGGTCGCGCGTTCGCGATGCGGCTGTGTGCCGTGTGCGCCCGCGCTCGCCGCTCTGGCATCGCCGCCGGTCAACGCCGCGCCCGGCGCGGCGCCCGCGGCTCCGCCGCCCGGCGCGCGCACAAGCCGCCCGTGAACCGGGCGCGCGAGCGCCAATGTCGCTCCGGGCGGCCTGAGTGCGCCCAGCGGACCGCGCCGCCCGCGGCGCGCTGCTCCCCTACCCGCCCCTCCCCAAACCCGGGGCTACGCCCCAGACCCCCGCCGGGGCTGCGCCCCCAGCCTCCGCTGGGGCTGCGCCTCAGGCCTCCGCTAGGGCTGCGCCCCGGACTTCTGCTGGGGCTGCGCCCCCAGCCCCCGCTGGGGCTGCGCCTCAGGCCTCCGCTGGGGCCGCGCCCCGGTCCTCTGCTGGGGCTCCGCCTCGCACCCGCTGGGGCTCTGCCCCAGCTCCTGCCGGGGCTCCCCCCGGACCTCCGCTGGGGCTGTGCCTCAGGCCTCCGCTGGGGCTGCGCCCCGGTCCTCCGCTGGGGGTGTGCCCCGGACCTTCGCCGGGGCTGCGCCTCAGGCCTCCGCTGGGGCTGCGCCCCGGTCCTCTGCTGGGGCTGCGCCTCCAGGCCCCGCTGGGGCTCTGCCCCAGCTCCTGCCGGGGCTCCCCCCGGACCTCCGCTGGGGCTGCGCCTCCAGGCCCCCGCTGGGGCTGCGGCCCAGACCTTCGCCGGGGCTGCGCCCCAGGCCTCCGCCGGGGTCGCGCCCCAGACCCCCGCCGGGGCTCCGCCTCGCACCCGCTAGGGCTCTGCCCCAGACCCCGGGGTGCGGGGCGGAGCCCCTGGCATGCCCCTGGCTGCCGCCCGGCAGGGGCGAACCGGGGCAGCCGAACTCGCCGTTGAGACCTGACGACAACGCAGCGGACGGGCCGAAGTGGTACGGCCCGGCGCGGCGCCGCGCGCGCCCGGACAGGGCGCGGCTGGGCCGCGTCACTCGAAGCCGCCGCCAGGGCGACGCGAGACCCCCCAAGGCACGCGGAGCCCGGCCACCCTGCCCACACGTCGCCAGACGAGCCTGAGAGGCGGCGTAACCGGGGCGACGGCGGTGGGCAGCGGCCCGCCCGGCGGGGCCGCAGCCGCGGGGGATCGGGGGCGCTGGCACCGCGATGAGCCGGGACGTGCGCGCTCCCGCCGGGACGGAAGTTCGCGGCCGCCGTCGCGGCGACCGTGCGCCGGACGGGCGGCCCGGGACCGCCGTTCTGCAGTGGCCCGGCTGGGGCCTACCGTTCTGCAGTGGCCTGGCCGGGGGCGCCGTTCCGTAGCGGCCTGGCTGGAGCCGCCGTGCCGCAGTGGCCCGGCCGGAGGCGGCCTTCCGTAGCAGCCCGGCCGAAGCCACCGTCCCCCAGCGACCTGGCCGGGGGGCGGCGTTCCCCAGCGGCCTGGCCAGGGGCGACGTTCCGTGCGGCCCGGCCGGAGGCGGCCTTCCGTAGCAGCCTAGCCGGGGCCGCCGTTCCCCAGCGACCTGGCCAGGGGCGGCGTTCCACAGTGGCCCGGCGAGGGACGGCCTTCCGCAGCAGCCCGGCCGGGGCCACCGTCCCCCAGCAGCTCGGCCGGGGCCGTCGCGGGGCGGGCCCCGCGTCATCCCTCAGCTGTGGCCCAATTCCTCCGGGGGCATGTCCGGCTCGACGGAGCCGCTTGTGCGGTCCGGGTGGAGGGGGAGGGGTTCGACGATGGTTTCGTCGACTACGGGTGGGGCCGGGCGGGGGGGCTTGGGCATGACGGCGGCCTCGGAGTGGGCGCCGCAGCCGTAGGAGAGGGAGACGACGCGGCCGTCCGCCGGGCTGAACTCGTTCGCGCAGACCCCGAACGCCTGTCCCAGCGAGCCGCCGAGGGCCACCAGGAAGCCGCAGCTCGCGCAGGTGCCGGGGGCCGCCTGGGCCATGGGGGTCTTGGGGCCGTACGCCTCGTCCCAGCGGTCGGCCGCGTCGTGGAGGCCGTAGCGGGACAGCACCCGGGCGCGCCGCATGCCCAGTTCCTCGGCGACGGCCGCGATTGAGCCGGTCGTAGGCGCGGCGGTCTGCGCCGCGGGGGCGCCGGCCGTCACATCGGCCTCCTCCACCGCCGCGAGCTGCTGCATCTCCTCCGAGACCGCGGAGTTGGGCGGCGGGGCGTCCTCGCCCGAGTAGCCGGGTTCCAGGCGCAGGTCCTCGGCCTCGGTGGGGAGCAGATCGCCCGGCCCCATGTCGCCGGGGCGCAGCCGCTCGCTCCAGGGCACCCATTCCGGCGCGAGCAGCGCGTCGGGGCCGGGGAGCAGTACCGTCTCGTCCAGGGTGATGGCCTTCGCGCGGGAGGCGCGGGTCACCGTGACCGCCCAGCGCCAGCCGCGATAGCCCGGCTCGGGGCTCTCGAAGAGATGCGTGACCACGCGGTCGCCCTCGGCGACAGCGCCCAGATACTCGCCCACCTGCCCCGGATGGGCGGCTTCCGTGGCCGCCTCGCGGGCGAGTTCGACCGCCTCGGCGCACAGGCGGTCGGGGGTACGGCTTCGCATCGCACTCACAGGATCGATTCTCTCTTCCACGCCGTCGCAGCCGTCTGACCTGGTGCGCCAGCCGTACGGCCGTCGCGGGACCGCGGACGGAGCGGACCATGGGGCCGCGTCGACGTCCGCGCCCATCCGGCCTTCGGGCGCACCTTGTACGTCCCATTCTGCGGGATGGCTACTCGGCACACGGCCAGGAACGACCCTCGGTGGCGCGGTTACGCACGCTACCTTGTCCGGCCGCACCGGCCCTACCCCCGTCTCATCCCCACCTCCGGCCGCGGCGCCGTACGCCCCCTCCCCTCCCGCCCCCGCGAAAGCGCATTTCCGCTGGACAGCGGGGTGTTGCCGATCTCCGCCGACGGCGCCGCCATCCGGAAAGCCGTCGAAGGTCTGACGCTTCGGCCGCGTTGGCTGCACCATGGTCAGGTGGCAGGAACGCGGTGGTACAGCGGCGGCTCGACCGGGAGGTCGGGCCGCTGGGTCGTCCACGCGCTCCGTCTCCCCTTCGCGCTCCGCCTCCCTTTCACCGCGGCCGGGCGGGGCATCCGCCGGGCCACCCACGCCCACGGCGCCGGCGAGTCGGGGCTCGGCAAGCTGATCGAACTGCACGCGGTGAACTCCGCGGGCGACATGCTGATCACCGTCGCCCTCGCCTCCACGATCTTCTTCTCGGTCCCGACCGACGAGGCCCGCGGCCGGGTCGCGCTCTACCTGGTCATCACCATGGCGCCGTTCGCGCTGCTCGCCCCCGTCATCGGCCCGTTCCTGGACCGCATTCCGCACGGCCGCCGCGCGGCGATGGCGGGCGCGATGCTGACCCGCGTGGTGCTCGCGCTGACGATGGCGGGCGCGGTGGCGGGCGGCGGGCTCGAGCTGTATCCGGCGGCGCTGGGCGTGCTGGTGGCGTCCAAGGCGTACGGAGTCGTCCGTTCCGCCGTCGTGCCACGGCTGCTCCCACCCCACTTCTCCCTGGTCAAGGCGAATTCACGGGTCACCCTGGCAGGGCTGCTCGCCACCGGTGCGGCGGCCCCGCTGGGGGCCGGGCTGCATCAGATCGGGCCGAGCTGGCCGCTGTACGGGGCGTCCGCGATCTTCCTGCTGGGCGGATTCCTGTCGTTCACCCTGCCGCACAAGGTGGACTCCTCGAAGGGCGAGGCCAGGGCGCAGCTGACCTCGGGACAGCGCCATCTGCATCTGCCGGTCACAGTGCGCAAACCCAAGGCCAGGGTGGGTGGGGCCAGGACCGCCCCGGCGGTCGGCGGGGACAGGACCGTCTTCTCCCGGACCGTCTTCTCCCGGACCGTCTTCTCCCGGATCGCCTTCTGGAGGCGCCGGTCCCGGCGGCCCGGCCTCAGTACGGTCGGCCCCTCCGTGCTGCACGCCCTCCAGGCGTGCGCCGCGCTGAAGACCCTGTCCGGGTTCCTCACCCTCTTCCTCGCCTTCCTCCTCCGCGACCAGCCGCTGGGCGGGCTCGGCCCCGAGATCTCGCTCGGCCTGGCCGCGGTCTGCGCGGGCGGCGGCAACGCGCTGGGCACCGCGATCGGCGCCTGGCTGCGGGCGCGCGGCCCGGAGCTGATCATCGCGGTGGTGCTGAGCTCCGCCCTGGGCGTGCTCATCGTGTCGGCGGCCCTCTACGGCGCGGTGACGGTGGCCGCCGTGGCCGCCACCGCCGGGATCTCCCAGGCGCTGGGCAAGCTGTCGCTGGACGCGCTGATCCAGCGTGACGTCCCGGAGGACGTCCGCACCTCGGCGTTCTCGCGCTCCGAGACGACGCTCCAGATGGCGTGGGTCGTCGGCGGCGCCATCGGCATCGTGCTGCCGCTCCACGGGGTGCTGGGGATGGCGGTCGCCGCGGCGGTGATCGCGCTGGGCACGGCGCTGAGCGTCCGCGGACTGCTGAGCGCCTCCCGGCAGGGGGCGCCGTATCCGCGGGTGGCGTGAGTTCTGGGACCTACGGGTGGCGTGAGGTCCAGGAGCTACCGGAGGAGTTCCCGGAGCTACCGGAGGAGTTCTGGGAACTACCGGAGGCGTGAGTCCCGAGCCGCACCCGAGCCCGGCGGGGACCGTCGTCGGCGAGTCGTCCCCGCGCGTGAGGCGGTCCGGTAGTTTTGGGCAGGAAATAATTAAGGCCTGCGGAGTCGTACCCGCGCGTGAGGCGATCGGTGGGGCCAGATAGCCTGCCCGCATGACCGCTGCGCTGTTTTCCAGGGGCAAGGGCCGCCGCGCCGTCACCGCCGCCTGTGCTGTGTCCCTCGGGCTCGTCGCCCTCTCCGCCTGCGACAAGCCGACCCCGCTGGCAACGGTGACGGTCGGTTCGAACACCGTGACGGCCGAGGCGAGCAACGGCTGCTACGGCGACGGCAAGGACCTGAGCTCGAAGAAGTTCAAGGACTGCCTGTCCGCCAAGCCCGAGAAGACGATCAAGGTGACCCCTGGGGACAAGGTGCGGATCGGGGTGGACCCCGAGATCGCCAAGTCCAGCTGGGGCCTGATCGCCAACAACCCGGTCATGGCCGAGGCGAGCAAGGAGACGTACCGCAGCTTCGACAGCGAAACGCTCTTCGCCCGGCAGAACCCGCAGACCGGCCAGACCACGCTCGAGAAGAAGGTCACGATCACGGTCGCCGAGCTCGGCAAGAGCAGCCAGGGTGTCAAGGGCATCTGGCGCTTCACTCTGGAACGGGACTCCTGACGGGACGCTTGACGGGGCCTGGTCCTACCGGGCCACCGGCCGCGCCGCCGTGACAGGGTTGTGTGTGACAAGGGGGGACAAGGGGGAGTCACCCATGCGCGTACTGATCGTCACGGCCGTACCCGCCGAGCGGGACGCCGTCGTACGGGGCGTCGGCGCCATGGCCCCCGAGCTGGCCGAACTCCCCGTCCCCGGCGGGGTGCTCCACCGGCTGAGCCCGGCGCCGCCCACCGGGCCACCGCTCACCGTGGACGTCCTGGCCGCCGGAGTCGGCCCGGCGGCCGCGGCGGCCGGAACCGCCGCCGCCCTGACCGCGGCCGCGGTCGCCCGCACCCCCTACGACCTCGCCGTGTCGGCCGGTATCGGCGGCGGCTTCACCACCGCGCGCCCCGTAGCCGCGGGGTCCGCCGCCGCGGTGCCCGCCACCACAGCGCCCTCCACCGCGCGGCCCGCCGCCGCGCTGCCCGCCGCCGCGCGCCTCGGCTCCGTCGTCGTCGCCGACGCCATCGTCGCCGCCGACCTGGGCGCCGAGACCCCCGACGGCTTCGCCGCCGTCACCGACTTGGGCTTCGGAACCGTCGAACACCTCCCGCCCGCCCCGCTCGTCGCCGCCGTCGCCGAGGCGACGGACGCCGTGCGCGGCACCGTGCTCACCGTGTCGACCGTGACCGGGAGCGCCGAACGGGCCGCCGAGCTGCTGCGCCGCCATCCGCGCGCCGTCGCCGAGGCCATGGAGGGCTTCGGCGTCGCGGAGGCCGCCGCGGCCCAGTCCGTGCCCGCTCTGGAAGTACGGACGGTCTCCAACGCCGTCGGACCGCGCGACCGCGCGGCCTGGCGGATCGGGGAGGCGCTCGAGGCGCTCACGGGCGCCTTCACGACCATCGCCCCCCTCCTCGGCACCTGGACCTTTGACCCGGAAGGAACCCGGCAGTGACTGAGCCCCTGAGCGATCCCCTGCGCGATCCCCTGACTGAGCCTTTGAAGATCGCCTACTCCCCGTGCCCCAACGACACGTTCGTCTTCCACGCCTGGGCCCACGGCCGCGTCCCCGGCGCGCCCGCGCTCGATGTCACCTTCGCGGACATCGACATCACCAACGGGATGGCCGAGCGCGGTGAGTTCGACGTACTGAAGGTGTCGTACGCCGTACTGCCGTGGGTGCTGGACGACTACGCGCTGCTGCCCTGCGGCGGCGCGCTCGGCCGCGGCTGCGGTCCGCTGGTGCTCACGCGGCGGCCCGGCGAGGGGCAGCAGCTCACCGGCAAGGACCTGGCGGGGAAGACGGTCGCGGTGCCGAGCGAGCGTTCGACCGCGTATCTGCTCTTCCGGCTGTGGGCCGCCGCCGAGGTGCCGGGCGGGGTCGGCGAGATCAAGGTGCTGCCGTTCCACGCGATCATGCCCGCGGTGCGGGACGGCGAGGTCGACGCCGGGCTCGTCATCCACGAGGCCCGGTTCACCTATCAGAATTACGGACTGCGCTGCCTGGCTGACATGGGCGAGCACTGGGAGCAGACCACCGGACTCCCGATCCCGCTCGGCGCGATCATCGCCAAGCGCTCACTGGGCGCCGAGCGGCTGCGCGAGCTCGCCGACGCCGCCCGGACGTCGGTACGGATGGCCTGGGACGACCCGGAGGCGTCGCGGGCGTATGTCCTGGCCCACGCCCAGGAGATGGACCCGGCCGTCGCCGATCAGCACATCGGGTTGTACGTCAACGAGTTCACCGCCGACCTCGGCGAGAGCGGCTACGCCGCGGTCCGCGGGCTGCTGACCCGCGCGGCGGCCGAGGGGCTGGTACCGCCCCTCGGCCCCGGGGCGCTGGACGCGGTCTGACGCTTCGGCAAACGGTCTGGCCCTTCGGCAAGTGGTCACACGCTTGGCAAGCGGTCCGACGCTTCGGCAAGCGGTCACACGCCAAGCGGGGGGGGGGGGTGTGTGCACAAGCCGGGGCTCGCGGCGGAGGCTGTTTGTGGGTGTGTGTGTTTGTGT
This sequence comes from Streptomyces sp. NPDC059455, assembly GCF_042750115.1. Classification (NCBI taxonomy): domain Bacteria; kingdom Bacillati; phylum Actinomycetota; class Actinomycetes; order Kitasatosporales; family Streptomycetaceae; genus Streptomyces; species Streptomyces sp. NPDC059455. Next base: position 68,024 of record NZ_JBHYVB010000014.1, on the reverse strand, counting down.
GTGTGGGGGGGCGCGACCGCGGGCTGAC
>NZ_JBHYVB010000014.1:18339-67986 GCF_042750115.1 Streptomyces sp. NPDC059455 | reverse complement strand
ACCCGCCAACGGGCGCGGCCTGCACACCCCACCGGCTCCGCTGGCGGAATGTCGTATGACGGAATGTCGTATGTGCCGATGCGCGCCGGGCCGCTCAGGTCGAACTCGGACCAGACTCAGCCCGGACTCAGCTGGGACTCAGGTCAAACGTCGAGCTGGTCGGCCACCGCCCGCAGCATGCCCGCGATTTTGTGGCCGTGCGCCTTGTCCGGATAGCGGCCGCGCTCCAGCTGCTGCGTGACATTCTCCAGCAGGGTGGTCAGGTCCTGGACGATGGACGCCAGCTCGTCCGGCTTGCGGCGCTGGGCGGCCGCCACGGAGGGAGTCGGATCGAGAACGGTGACGGACAATGCCTGATCCCCGCGATTTCCGGCCACCACGCCGAATTCCACGCGCTGCCCCGGCTTCAGTGAGTCGACGCCTTCCGGAAGCACCGACGAGTGAACGAAGACGTCGCCACCGTCATCGCGGGAGAGAAAGCCAAAGCCCTTCTCACTGTTGAACCACTTGACCTTGCCGGTAGGCACGTCTGTCTCGTCCTCGTCGCTCGTCGGAAAACACGGAAAAACAGCTCTCGATAGCACTACAGCGGGTCGTAAGACCCGCCACCACCAAGGCTAATGGTCCCGAGCCTGGTGACAAGACGTACCCGGGTGGTTCCTATGCGCGCTCTGGCACGGATCTACCCTGGTCCGGTGAGTAATGAAACCCCGCACCGCGGCGGCTCCCCCAGCCACCCTCGAGAGGCGTCCCTTCCCGGCGACCGGCTCATCCGGTCCGGCGTCATCGTCTTCGCCATCGGAGCGGTGGCCACGCTCGTCACCGTCGCGCCGCTCTTCCTGGGCGCGGATCCGCTGCCCTCGGTGGCGTACTTCGTCTGCATGCTGATGGGCGTCGGCTTCGCCCTCGCCGCCGTCGGGCTGCTGCGCTCCATCGCGGCACAGCGGCGGGAGGCCGCGGCCACCGCCCGGGTGTCACCGCCCCCCGTACCGCCGTCCGGGTGAACCGGGTGCATCAGGCGAACCGGGTGCATCAGGCGAACCGGCTGGGCTCATAGGCTGGTGGGCTCATGAGCGCGTGAGCTGATGGGCTCATGAGCCGGTGAGCTCATGAGCTGGGCGGCTCAGCCCGCCGTGCGATCGCCTATGTAGCCCGACAGCCAGACCGGGAACGCCGTCAGATCGTCCAGCACGACATCCGCGCCGGCCGTGAGCAGTTCGTCCGCCGCGCAGGGCCCGGTGGCGACCGCCACGGAGAGCGCACCGGCCGTACGGGCGCCCCGTACGTCACCCGTGTGGTCCCCGACGTACACCGTCGCCCCGTACTCCCGCAGCGCCTCCGCCTTGGCCTCGGCCCACAGCCAGCCGATGACCGCGTCCGCCTCGATGCCCAGGTGGCTCAGGTGCAGCTTGGCGTTGGGCTCGTGCTTCGCGGTGACGACGATGGCCCGGCCGCCCGCCCGCCGCACGGCCTCGATCGCCTCCCGCGCCCCCTTCATGGCCAGGGTGGGCGCGATCGCGTACTCCGGGTAGATCTCGCGGTAGAGCTCGCCTATCTCCTCGACGCGCTCATCGGGGAACCAGTGCACCAGCTCCTGCTCCAGCGGCGGGCCGAGCCGGGTGATGGCGAGGTCGGAGTCGATGTAGGTGCCGGTCCGGGCCGAGAGCGCCTCGTACGCCGCCTTGATGCCCGGCCGGGAGTCGATGAGGGTCATGTCGAGGTCGAAGCCGACGGTGAGAGCGGAGTGCGAAGACATGCCCGCCATTGTGCCTCGGCCCACCCCATACACTTAGCCTCGCCTAACTTCGTAGCCGACGAGCGAACGGACGCGATGACCGCCGACCGGACCAGCAACCGCCCTCCCAGAGCCCCCCTGGTCCGCGCCTCCCCGGTCCGCACCTCTCCGGCCCACACCTCCCCGGCCCCCAACTCCCCGGTTCCCACCTCCCCGGTCCGCGCCTCCCTGGTCCGGCGCCGCCTCGGCTGGACGGCCGTGGCCGTCGTCGCCCTGCTGCTCGCCGTCCTGCTGAGCCTCGCCGTGGGCAGCCGCCAAATCGCGCCGAGCGCGGTCGTGGACGCGCTGCTGCACGGCGGTTCCAGCGACGCCGCCGACATCGTGCGGTCCCTGCGGCTGCCGCGCACCCTCATCGGGCTGATGGTCGGCGCGGCGCTCGCCATGGCGGGCACCGTGATGCAGGGCGTCACCCGCAACCCGATCGCCGACCCCGGCATCCTCGGCATCAGCCAGGGCGCCTCGGTGGGCGTGGTGCTCGCGATCGCCTTCGCCGGGGTGCACACGCTCAGCGGCTTTGTCTGGTTCGCCTTCGCGGGCGCGGGGCTGGCGTCGGTCGCTGTCTACGCCATCGCCACCAGCGGGCGGGGCGGCGCGACCCCGGTCAAGCTCGCGCTCTCCGGCGCCGCGATCAACGCGCTGCTGGTGTCCGTGACGACGGGCGTGCTGACGACGAAGGCGGCGGCCCTGGATGAGTTCCGCTTCTGGCAGATCGGCTCGCTCACCGGGCGGGACACCGGGATCGTCGGCCAGATCTGGCCGTTCCTGCTGGTCGGCACGGTGCTGGTGATCGCGGTGGCGCGCGGTCTGGACGCACTGGCGCTCGGCGAGGACGTCGCGAAGGGGCTCGGCCAGAACGTGGCGGTCGTACGGATCGTCGCCGCCCTCGGCGCCACGATCCTCACCGGCGTCGGGGTCGCCGCCGCCGGTCCGCTCGCCTTCATCGGCCTCGCGGTCCCCCATATCGCCCGCGCGATCGTCGGCACCGACCACCGCTGGGTGCTGCCGATGGCCGCCCTGATCGGCCCGGTGATGCTGCTGGTCTCGGATGTGGTCGGCCGGGTCGTCTTCCCGCCGAGCGAGGTCCCGGCGGGCGTGATGACCGCGCTGATCGGGGTGCCCTTCCTGGTCACGCTGGTGCGCCGGAAGGCGGTGGCCGCGTGAGCGCGACGGAGAGCCGTACCGACAGCCGTACCGACAGCCGTACCGACGTCCGTACGGTCCGCGCGGGGGTCCGCCCGGCCGGGTACGGGCTGATCCGCGTCAAGAGCAAGGGGCACGGCGGCCGTGGCGGACGTGGCGGATCGTTCCTGCTGCACCGCCGCTCGGCCCTCGTCGCGATCGGGCTGACCCTGGCCACCGCCGCCGTCTGCGTGACGTATCTGTGCGTCGGCGAAAGCTTCATCGCCCCCGGCGACGCCGTGAAGACCGTCCTCCACACCCAGTGGGGCCTCGGCCGGGCCACCCCGAACGATCTCGTCGTCGGCACGCTGCGGCTGCCCCGGATGACGCTCGGCCTGATGGTCGGCGCCGCCTTCGGCATCGCGGGCGCGCTGATCCAGACGGTGGCCCGCAACCCCCTCGCCAGCCCCGACATCATCGGCGTCAGCCAGGGCGCGAGCGCGGTGACCGTGGGCGCGATGACCTACGGGGTCAGCTCCTACGCCGTCCTGCCGTACCTCTCCGTCGCGGGCGGTCTCGCCGCCGCCGGGCTGGTGTACGTCTTCGCCTGGCGCGGCGGGCTCCAGGCGGCCCGCTTCGTGCTCATCGGCATCGGCTTCGCGGTCGCGCTGCGCTCGATCACCCATCTCTTCCTGACCAAGGGCGACTATCTCGTGGCCCAGCAGGCGAAGGTGTGGATGACCGGTTCGCTCAACGGACGCGGCTGGGGCGAGGCCACTCCGCTCGGCTGGGCGCTGCTGGTGCTGCTGCCCGGTGTGCTGTGGGCGGCGCGGGCGCAGCGCACGGCGTCCATGGACGACGACACGGCGACCGCGCTGGGCGTACGGCTCGGGCGAGTGCGGCTGGGCCTGGTGGCCCTCGGCGTCGTACTCGCGTCGATGGCGACGGGCGCGGCAGGCCCGGTGGACTTCGTGGCGCTGCTCGCCCCGCAGATCGCCCGCCGGATGACCCGGACCGCCCAGATTCCGCTGCTGTGCTCGGCCCTGACCGGAGCGTTCATCGTCGTCACCGCCGATCTGCTGGCCCGCAAGCTGTTCGCGCCGACCGAACTGCCGGTGGGTGTGCTGACGGCCGCGGTCGGCGCCCCGTATCTGATCCATCTGCTGCTGTCTTCCGGGGGACGCGGCCGTAAGGGAGGCACCGCCGCATGACCGCTTCGGCGTCCACAACGGGAACGAGCCCGGAAGCCGATCCGGCGGGTCCGGCGGGAACCGGTCCGGCGGGTCCGGCGAAACCCGATCCGGCGGAAGCCGGTCCGGCTGGTCCGGCGGAAACCAGTCCGGCGGAAACCGCTTCCGCGAACCGGCCGAACCAGCCGAACCAGCCGAACCGGCTCAGCGCACGCGAGCTGACCCTCGCCTACGAGGACCGCACCGTCGTGGACGGGCTGGACCTGGAGATACCCGACGGCGAGGTCACGGTCATCGTCGGCCCCAACGCCTGCGGCAAGTCCACCCTGCTGCGCGCCCTCGGGCGGCTGCTGCGGCCACGCGGCGGCGCCGTGCTCCTCGACGGCACGGATCTCGCGCGTATCCCGACGAAGAAGATCGCTCAGTCCGTGGGGCTGCTTCCGCAGACCCCGGTCGCGCCCGAGGCGATCACCGTCGCCGATCTCGTCTCCCGTGGCCGCCAGCCGCATCAGCGGTGGTGGCAGCAGTGGTCGGAGGAGGACGAACGGGCCGTCACGGACGCCATGGAGCGCACGGACGTGACGGCGCTCGCCGACCGCCCGGTGGACGAGCTGTCGGGAGGGCAGCGGCAGCGCGTATGGATCGCGATGGCGCTCGCGCAGGAGACCGATCTGCTGCTGCTGGACGAGCCGACGACGTACCTGGACATCTCCCACCAGGTGGAGGTGCTGGACCTGGTGCGCCAGCTCAACCACGAACGCGGCCGTACGGTCGTCGCCGTCCTGCACGACCTCAACCAGGCCGCCCGCTACGCCGACCATCTGATCGCGATGAAGGGCGGCAGCATCGTGGCACGCGGCCGCCCGGAGGGCATCGTCACGGCGGAGCTGGTGCACGAGGTCTTCGGCCTCGACTCGGTGGTCGTCCCGGACCCGGTGACCGGCAGCCCCCTGGTCGTCCCGGGCACGCCTTGGCAGGCCGCCGAGCAAGACTGAGCGCGAGCGGCCGGCCAAGGCTGAGCAGCGAGGCCGGCCAAGGCTGAGCGGGACCAGGGCCGGCGCCCGGCGTCAGCGCCTGCGGCTCGCGCGCCAGAGGAGGAACAGCACCGAGGCGATGGCCGCGCCCCGGACGACGAAGGGCCAGGTCTCGGTCAGGGCGTCCTTCCAGCCGTGTTCGGGGATCGCCTTGCCCCACTTGTGGTCGGCTCGGCCGTACAGCCAGATCGCGGCCCCGGCCGCGACCAGGCCGGGCATGCCCAGGGCGGCCCACCTCGCCTCGGCCGGGGAGCGGCGGTAGGTGCTGTAGTACGCGATCACCCAGCCGAACGCGATCGGGATGATGTTGCCCAGGGCGGCGCCCGCCACGAGGAGTCCGACCGCCACCAGCAGCACCGGGCCGAGCCCGGACACCCATTTGGGGACGCCACCCCCGCCCTCGGGCTGACCGGCCGCCTTACCCGCCTTACCGGGCCCGAGCAGTACGCGGCGCAGCCCGCTACGCGGCTTGCCTCCGGCCTCCGCCTTCTTGGCCTCGGCCTTCGCCTCCGCCTCCGCGGCGGCCTCGGCCTCGGCGGCCTCCTTCTCCGCCGCCGCCTTCTCCTCGGCCTCCCGCCGCTCCTGGCGCTCCTGCTCGGCCGACTTGCCCTTACCGAGCAGTTCGGGGATCTCGATCCCGCCGGTGAACCCCTCGACCGCGCCGTACTGCGCGTCGCGCTGCTCGGGCTGGGCGAACGGGCCCGGCTCGACGTGCCACCAGTCCATGTCGGACTCGCCGGGACCCAGTTCGTCCTCGCCCGCGAGATGCGGCGGCGAGGCGGCGTTGGACGGGGGCGTGGCGGGAGTGGCGGGCCTCGGCTTGATCAGGGAGGGGCTGCCGTCGCCCGGGGTGCGATTGGCGCGGCCGTCCCCGTTCCGGCCGCTGCCGGGCACCCCCGGGGCGTCCTCCTCGCGCGGGGCGGGCACCTTACCGGTGAGACCGCTGCTCTTGGCGAGCCCGGCCAGCTTGTCCCGGGCCGCCCGCGCCGCCCCGGCGGCCCCTCGCGGCGCCACACCGCCGCCCGCACCGCCGCCCTCCGTACTGGGGTCACCGCCCATTCCCCCCGACCCCGGGTCGGGGCCTCGGCCACCCGCGGCGGCCACCACATCGGCCGGTGAGCCCAGCTTGGACAGGATCCGCTTCACCCCGGCCGGGCTGTCCGCCCCTCCGGTGGCCCGTCGATGGTCGATATCGGCACGAAGCCCGGAGACCAGCCGCATACGTTCACCGGACGACAGACCTTGCTGCTGAGCCAGGTCACCGACACGGCTCAGATAGTCGTAGACGAGCTTTTCGCTCTCGATCCCCACCAAGACCCCTGAGAATGCGCACCGTCGGCGTATCAGTCGGCTCCGACGGTACCGCGCGGAACCGGAATCCCGCCGCACCCCCTCCGTCCCGCACCCCGCGGGTACTGTGGATCGAATGAGCAGTTCATGGAATCGAGAGGGCTGACATGCCCGAAGAGACCAGCTCGCGCAACCGGGAGGCATGAGTTGCCCGCAGACACCGGCCACGGGGGCAGCGGTCCGCAGGATCGCGTCCCCCCGGGCGGCGGCCCACGAGACGGCGGCCACGGCGACCGTGGCCGCGGGGTGCCGCGCACCCTCGCCGATGAGCTGCGCACCCGGCCCGACGACGCCCTCGCCGCCCTGCTGCGCGCCCGCCCCGATCTGCTCTCCCCGGTCCCGAACGACCTCACCCAGCTCGCCACCCGCGCGGGCACCCGCGCCTCGGTGGTACGAGCCGTGGAGCGTCTCGACCGATTCGCGCAACAGACCGCCGAGGCCCTGGCCATCGCGCCCGACCCGTGCTCGTACGAGACCCTGCGGGACCTGCTGACGGGCGACGAGGGCCCGGAGCCGGAGGAGGCCGGGGACAACAGGGGCAACGGGGACTCACGAGACTCGAAGGAGACCGGGGACAACGGGGACAGCGGGGACTCACGAGACTCGAAGGAGACCGGGGACAACAGGGGCAACGGGGACTCACGAGACTCGAAGGAGACCGGGGACAACGGGGACAGCGGGGACTCCCAAGGCTCGGAGGAACTCGGGGGTCCCGGAGGCGCCGGGACGACCACCGCGGGCATCGGCGCCCCGCTGCGCGCCGAGGAACGCGCCGCGATCGTCGCCGAGTTGCCGCGGGCCGTGGCCACGCTGCGCGAGCAGGCCCTGATCTGGGGTGGGGACGATCGGCTCCGGCTCGTCCGGACCGCTCGGGAGCTGCTCGCGCCCTCGCCCACCTCACCCTCCCCGACCGGGCTCGGCCCGACCGTGCAGGAGGCCACGTCCGGGATGTCGCCGGGGCGGCTTCAGGAGCTGCTGGCGGCGGCCGGGCAGTCGCCCACCCACGATCCCGTCACGGCGGCGGCGGCCCTGGCCGAGCTGTTCCGGGACCGCGCCCGGATGGCGGCGCTGCTCGACGGGGCACCGGCGGGCGCGGCGGGCGTGCTGGCCAAGCTGACCTGGGGGCCGCCGTACGGGGAGGCGTCCGTCGCCTCGCCCACCCCGCCCATCGGCTGGCTGCTGGACCACGGGCTGCTGCTGCCGTCCGGCCCGCGCAATGTCGTACTGCCCCGCGAGGCCGCCCTGCATCTGCGCCACGGCCGCGCACACCGCGCCCCCGAGCCGTTCGCTCCGCCGCTCTCGCCCACCGTCGAGCACGATCCACAGGTTGTGGACAACACCGCGGCGGGCCAGACGTTCACCGCCCTGGCCACCGTCGAAGAGCTCCTGGGGCAGTGGGAGACCGCCGGGCCGCCCGTCCTGCGCGCGGGCGGGCTGAGCGTCCGCGACCTCAAGCGAACCGCCGTGGCAATCGACGTGTCAGAACCGGTGGCCGCCTTCTGGATCGAGCTGGCCTACGCGGCCGGGCTGGTGGCCTCCGACGGCGAGACCGACGAGCGCTACGCCCCCACCCCCGCCTACGACGACTGGCTGCGGCTGCCCGCCGAGGAGCGCTGGGCGCGGCTCGCCGCGGCTTGGCTGCCCGCGACCCGTACGTCGGGCCTGGTCGGTGGCCGGGACAGCAGAGGCCGCACCCTCGCCGCGCTCGGCCCGGAACTCGACCGCTCCCCGGCCCCCGAGGTCCGCCGCCGGGTCCTGGAACTCCTGGCCGCCCTCCCGCACGGTGCCGCGGCCGCCCGCGACGTCCTGCTGGCCCGGCTGCGGTGGGAGCGGCCGACCGGCCACCGCGGGGCCCCGGCCCCCACCGCGGGCGCCCCCGGTGCGGCCACCCCTTCCGGGTCCGCCCCCGGGGCCGCATCGTCCGCCGCCGGGGCCACATCGTCCGCCGCCACCTGGTCTTCCGCGGCCGTCCCCGGAACCGCCTCCACCGCCGCCTCGCCCACCGGCGCCCCGCCCACCGGCGAGGACCTGCGCTCGCGGCTGGCCCGCTGGACCGTCGCCGAGGCCGAAATGCTCGGGGTCACCGGCCGGGGCGCGCTCTCCGCCCACGGCCGCGCCTTGCTGGAACGCCACCCGGACGAGCCGACGGCCGCCGAGAGCGACCTCGCGTCCGCGCAGGCCGCGCGGCTGCTAGCGCCGCTGCTTCCCGAGCCCCTCGACCACGTCCTGCTCCAGGCCGACCTGACCGCCGTCGCGCCCGGCCCGCTGGAACGGCCGCTCGCCGAGACGCTGGGCATCCTCGCCGATGTCGAGTCCAAGGGCGGCGCGACCGTCTACCGCTTCACGCCCGAGTCCGTACGGCGCGCACTCGACGCCGGACGGACCGCCGACGATGTGCACACCTTCCTCGCCGCGCACTCCCGCACCCCGGTGCCCCAGCCGCTCGCCTACCTCGTGGACGACGTGGCCCGTAAGCACGGCCGACTGCGCATCGGCGCCGCCTCCGCGTATCTGCGCTGCGACGACGACGCGCTGCTCGCCGAGATCCTCGCCGACCGCCGTTCGGCGGGGATGCGGCTGCGCCGCCTCGCCCCCACCGTGCTGGCCGCCCAGGCGCCGCCGGACACCCTGCTGGAGGGGCTGCGGGCCATGGGATACGCCCCGGCCGCCGAATCCGCCGAGGGCGATGTGCTGATCAGCCGCGCCGAAGCCCAGCGCACCCCGCCCCGTAGGCCGCCCGTCCCGGTCCCTGAGGGCCCGCCGGTGCCCGACGCCACCCTGCTGGGCGCGGCGGTGCGCGCCATCCGTGCCGGGGACCTCGCCGCGACCGCGCCCCACAAACCGGTGGTCGCGGCCGAGGCAAGGCCGGAGACCGCTTCCGGCTCGCGGCCGGGGGCCAGGGCCGGATCCAGGTCCGGGGCCGGGGCCGGTTCCGGATCAAGGTCCGGGTCCGCCGCCGGTGGCGACCGGCTGCCCCGCACCACTTCCGCCGACACCCTCGCCACCATGCAGGCCGCCGCCCTGACCGGCTCCAACGTCTGGATCGGCTACGTCAACGCGAACGGCGCGGCCACCCAGCGCGTAATCGCCCCGGTCCGGGTCGAGGGCGGCTTCGTCACGGCGTACGACCACACGGCCGACGAGGTCCGTACGTACCCCCTGCACCGCATCACGGGCGCCGCCGAACTGGCCGAGGACGCCACGTAACACGCCCGGAGGGCGTCCGGTCCGGGGACGGGGTGGGGCCACGGCACACAGGGACAGCTCACGCCGCGGGCGGTGTCTCGATCCCTCGCCGGGTCCACCGGTGCCACCAGTGGCGGCGGCGCGGGTGCAGGGCGTGGCCGAGCCAGCGGCCGACCACGACATAGCCGAGCAATGCGCCCGACGTGTTGAGGATGACGTCGTCGATGTCGAAGGCCCGGCCCTCGACGATGAGCCCCTGAACGGTTTCGACGGCCACCATCACCAAAGCCGTCACCACGACCACCCGCACAGCGCCCCGCGCCTTGGGCACCAGCATCGGCAGCAGCACCCCGAAGGGCGCGCCGAGCAGCACATTGCCGCCGATCTGCTTCACCGTGTCCTGGAAGGCGGGCTGGTCGACGTAGGCGCGCAGCGAGCGTCCCGGATGCAGATTGGTGTGGACGAGGTCGACGGAGGCGGGCGAGGGCACGAGCGTGGCCTTGGCGAGCGCCGCCGCGAAGCCGACCATGCAGACGAACGCCAGGAGCAGCACCATCACCCGCGCGAAGCGCGCGCCGAACGAGGTGCGCTGCAGCAGCGCCTTCTCCGGGGCGCCCTGGGGTTCGGGGGTCTTGGTGGTCCGGCCCGTGGTGGGCTGGCCCTTCGCGGGCTGCGCCTTCGTGGACTGCGTCTTCGTGGACTGCGTCTTCGCGGACTGGGCCTTCGCGGTCGGCGACTTCGCGGCCCGGGCCTTCGCGGACTGCGCCTTCGCGGTCGGCGTCTCCGCAGCTGGCGACTTCGCGCTCTGCTTCTTCCCGGTCGCGGGCGCCTTCTTTTGACCGCCCGGCGCCTTGTTCTGACCGCCCGGCGCCTTCTTCTGGCCCTGTCCGCTCGCCCTCTTCCGGCCCCCCGCCGTCCGGGAACCCGCCTGCGGCTTCTTCTCCGCGGACTGCCTCTCCCCCGACCTCTTCTCCGTCGGCCTCTTCTCCGCCGGCCTCTTCTCCCCCGACCTCTTCTCCGCCGTCCGCTTTACCGTCGTCCGCTTGTCCGCCGTCCGCCGGATCTCCCATCCAGCGATGCTGATCACTGGGACTCCCTCCCGCCCAGGTAGCTCGGGCTCTGTTGTCGTGGCCCCGTCGATCCATATCCGTCTTCGCCGCTTGCCCGTAGCCGCCCGGAGTATCCCTGTGGCTCTCCGCCACGCCTTCTCGATGGGGGACACTGGTTCTTTGGCCGGCAGTACGAAAGGACCCAGGCGCGTGAATGGACCCCTCATCGTCCAAAGCGACAAGACGCTCCTGCTCGAGGTGGATCACGAGCAGGCGGGCGCCTGCCGCCGCGCCATCGCGCCCTTCGCCGAGTTGGAGCGAGCGCCCGAGCACATCCACACCTACCGGGTGACCCCGCTCGGGCTGTGGAACGCCCGCGCCGCCGGGCACGACGCCGAGCAGGTCGTGGACGCCCTCGTGGCGTACTCCCGCTACCCCGTCCCGCACGCCCTCCTCGTGGACGTCGCGGAGACCATGGCCCGCTACGGGCGGCTGCGGCTGCTCAAGCACCCCACCCACGGGCTGGTCCTGGAGACCAGCGACCGCCCGATCCTCGAGGAGATCCTGCGGTCGAAGAAGATCCAGCCGCTGGTCGGCGCACGGATCGACCCGGAGACGGTCGTCGTCCACCCCTCCGAGCGCGGCCAGATCAAGCAGACGCTGCTGAAGCTGGGCTGGCCCGCCGAGGACCTGGCCGGCTATGTGGACGGCGAGGCGCACCCCATCGAGCTGCGCGAGGACGGCTGGGCGCTGCGGCCGTATCAGACGCAGGCCGTGGAGGGCTTCTGGCATGGCGGCTCGGGCGTCGTCGTGCTGCCCTGCGGCGCCGGAAAGACGCTGGTCGGGGCGGGTGCGATGGCCACCGCCAAGTCGACCACGCTGATCCTGGTCACCAACACCGTCTCCGCCCGCCAGTGGAAGCACGAGCTGGTGCGCCGCACCTCGCTCACCGAGGAGGAGATCGGTGAGTACAGCGGTACGCGGAAGGAGATCCGCCCGATCACGATCGCCACGTACCAGGTGCTCACCACCAAGCGGAAGGGCATCTACCCGCACCTCGAGCTGTTCGACTCCCGCGACTGGGGCCTGATCGTCTACGACGAGGTGCATCTGCTGCCGGCGCCCGTCTTCAAGTTCACCGCCGATCTGCAGGCGCGGCGGCGGCTCGGGCTCACGGCGACGCTCGTCCGGGAGGACGGCCGGGAGTCCGATGTCTTCTCGCTCATCGGGCCGAAGCGCTTCGACGCCCCCTGGAAGGAGATCGAGGCGCAGGGCTACATCGCGCCCGCCGACTGTGTCGAGGTCCGGGTCAATCTGACCGAGGCCGAGCGGCTGACGTACGCGACAGCCGAGACCGACGAGAAGTACCGCTACTGCGCCACGACCGACTCCAAGCGGCGGATCACCGAGGCGCTGGTCGCCCGGCACAAGGGGCAGCAGACGCTGGTCATCGGGCAGTACATCGACCAGCTCGACGAGCTGGGCGAGCACCTGGACGCGCCCGTCATCAAGGGCGAGACCACCAACGCCCAGCGGGAGAAGCTCTTCGACGCCTTCCGGCAGGGCGAGCTGTCGGTGCTCGTCGTCTCGAAGGTCGCCAACTTCTCCATCGACCTCCCCGAGGCCACGGTCGCCATCCAGGTCTCCGGCACGTTCGGATCGCGCCAGGAGGAGGCCCAGCGGCTCGGCCGGGTGCTGCGCCCGAAGGCCGACGGCCACCCGGCGATCTTCTACTCGGTGGTCGCGCGCGACACGATCGATCAGGACTTCGCGGCGCACCGCCAGCGGTTCCTGGCCGAGCAGGGGTACGCGTACCGGATCGTGGACGCGAGCGAACTGCTCGCGGACGAGGACGTCTGACATTCGGGCCGTCGCCGTCGCGGTCGCCAATCACCGGTCACCCATGCCCTCATAACCCCATGACTTCTGTCATGAGGGACCGGTGACTGGCGGCTCTGCCCGGGGCGTTCCCCACCCGGAAGGATCGTGGGTGTCAGCAGGACCCGGCACCTTCAACCAGCGCGTGACCTTCCGCGCGCTGCGGCTCGCCTGACTGGCCGAGGGCGACCGCCCCGTCATAATTCATTCGCCTCCCCGACATGCCCTGGCTACAATCGCCGGTCTTGCCGCCTCCCGCGTTCCGAACGGGAGAGCCGCCGACCGGCCGGAAACCGGTGGGCATCTCGTATCGCGCGTCATGTACGTACCGCTACGTACCGCGCATCCGCTTTGTGCACTCGCTTTTGTGTACTCGCTCGCCGGAGGCTACGCCGTGCCCTCGCACGCCCCTGACCACCCAGACCCCCTCGCGCGGGAGCGCGCCCATCTGACCGCGTCCCGCGCCGCGCTGCGCGCCATGCGCGCCGACGTGGAGGCCCTCGACCTCCGGGACGTCGCCGCGAACTGGGTCAACGCCGAAGCGCTGCACCACCAGGTCAGCGAACGCATCAAGGCCCTCGCCGACCTCGCCGACACCCCGCTCTTCTTCGGCCGCCTCGACTATCTGCACGCGCCGGGCGCGGAGGTGGCGGAGGGCGCCGAAGGGGAACGCTTCTATATCGGCCGCCGCCATGTGCACGACGCGGATGGCGACCCCATGGTCATCGACTGGCGTGCCCCCGTCTCCCAGCCCTTCTACCAGGCGTCCAAGAAGGCGCCGATGGAAATCGGGCTGCGCCGCCGCTTCGGCTATACGGGCGGCGAGTTGACGGCGTACGAGGACGAACGGCTCTCCGACCCCACCACTGAGACATTTTCCGGCTCCGCCGGGGGGTCGCAGACCAGCAAGCTGCTCCAGTCCGAGATCGAGCGCCCGCGTGTCGGCCCCATGCGGGACATCGTCGCGACGATCCAGCCGGAGCAGGACGAGATCGTCCGCCAGGGGATCGGCGGCACCATCTGCGTCCAGGGGGCGCCAGGCACCGGTAAGACGGCCGTGGGGCTGCACCGGGTGGCGTATCTGCTGTACGCGCACCGCGAGCGGCTGGCCCGCTCCGGCACCCTGGTCATCGGCCCGAACCGCTCCTTCCTCCACTACATCGAGCAGGTCCTGCCCGCCCTGGGCGAGCTGCAGGTGGCCCAGGCGACCGTCGAGGACCTGGTGACCCGGCCGTCCCTGGGCGCGGTGACGCGGGGCACCGACTCCGCCGACGCGGCCCGTATCAAGGGCGACGCCCGGCTGGCCGAGGTGCTGCGCCGCGCCCTGCGCTCGTACGTCACCCGGCCCACCGAGCCGTGCGTCGTGGTGCGCGGCTCACGCCGCTGGCGGGTGCCCGCGTACGAACTGGAGGAGATCGTCGAGGAGTTGCTCACCCGCGACATCCGCTACGGCGCGGCCCGCGAGGCGCTTCCGCGGCGCATCGCGCACGCCGTGCTGGTCCGGATGGAACAGGCGGGCGAGGCACCCGACGACCGGGTCCAGGACACGGTGGCCCGTAACCCCGCCGTGAAGGCGGCCGTCAAGGCGATCTGGCCACCGGTCGACCCGGCCAAGCTGGTGCTGCGGCTACTCTCCGACGCCGACTTCCTGGCCGAGCACGCGGAGGGCGTCCTCGACGCCGACGAGCAGAAGACCATCCTGTGGGCGAAGCCGTCGCGCGGGGTGAAGTCCGCGAAGTGGTCCCCGGCGGACCTGGTGCTGATCGACGAGGCCGCCGATCTCATCGAGCGCACCCCGTCCCTCGGCCATGTGGTCCTGGACGAGGCGCAGGACCTCTCCCCCATGCAGTACCGCGCGGTCGGCCGCCGCTGCAGCACCGGCTCGGCGACCGTGCTCGGCGACATCGCCCAGGGCACCACCCCGTGGGCGACGGCCAGCTGGGAGGAGGCCCTGATCCACCTGGGCAAGGAGGGGGCGGGGATCGAGGAGCTGACCCAGGGCTTCCGGGTGCCGCGCGAGGTGATCGCGTACGCCTCCCGGCTGCTGCCCGCGATCGCCCCCGGCCTGTCGGAGGCCACCTCGATCCGCGAGGCGGCGGGCGACTTCTCCGTACGGGCCGTGGGTTCCGCGGAACTGGACGCGGCCGTGATCACCGCCTGCCACGAGGCCCTCAGGCACGAGGGCTCGATCGGGCTGATCGCGGCCGACGCCCGCATCCCGGCCCTGGCCCAGGCCCTCGACGCGGCGGGCCTGACCCACCTCACCCCCGGCGAGGAGACCAGCGCGGAATCCCGCCTCACCCTCGTCCCGGCGACGCTGGCCAAGGGTCTGGAGTACGACTACGTGGTCCTGGACGAACCGGCCGCGGTGGTCGACGGCGAACCCGACGAACGCACGGGGCTGCGCCGCCTGTACGTGGCCCTGACGCGTGCGGTGTCGGGGCTGACGGTGGTCCACGGCGCACCCCTGCCGGAGCGGCTGAGCTGAGCTGAGCCGACCTGACCTGACCGTTATGCCTCGGCTTCAGCGATCTGCTGCTCGTATCGCTTGAGGGCGTCCGGGGTGACGGGCGCGAAGAAGTTGACGAGATTGCCGTCGGGGTCCCTGAACAGCAGCGAACGGTTGCCCCAGGGCTGCGTGGTGGGCTCGTTCACGATCTCGACGTCGAACTCCTTGAGCCTCTCGTACTCACCGTCGACATCGGCGACGCGGAACTCCACGATCACGCTCTGGTTCGCCGCGGGCCGCGGCGCCCGCTCACCGAGCACCCGCACCGTGCGGGTGCTCGCAAGGGCGAGGGTTCCGCTCGATGTCATGAGCTCGGCGAAGTCGTCCGTATACCGCTTCGCCGTCAGGCCCGTGGCCCGCTCGTAGAAGTCGACGATCCGGGCGACGTCCTCGGTGATGATGCGGATCGAGGCGAAGTGCATGGCAAGCTCCCGTGAGGTGTTGTGTGCCGTGCGGATGACCGTACGGTCGATACCGGGCAGAAGCCGCCCGGTATCGAACCCCGTTTTCTGGGCTCGGTGTGCGGGCCCAGCACCCAGCCCAGCAGGAGCTTGTCGGCACAGCCGCCGCGCGGCACGCCCTCAGCACCGCGCGGCCCGCCTCAGCACCGCGCAGCCCGCCCTCAGCACCGCGCGGCCCGCTCTCAGGCGACCGGAACGGGCGCGTCCAGGGCCGTACGCCACTGACCGACCGCGGCGGCGGCCACCGGGCCCGACCAGCCGTCCGGGCGGGCCGCGCCGCCAATGTGGAAGGCGTTGATCCCGGCGGCCCGCAGGGCGGGCAGGTGGTCGAGGCGCAGCCCGCCGCCCGCCATGATGCGCGCTTCGTAGCCCGGGGTACCGGCCCGCTCGGCCTCGGCGACCAGGGTCGGCAGACCGTCGTCCACGCCGCGCGCCGACCCGGCGGTGAGATACGTGTCGAGGCCGGGGATGTCGGCGAGCCGCTTGCGCAGGCCGTCGCGATCGGCGGCGCGGTCGATGGCCCGATGGAAGGTCCAGCGGCTCCCGTCCACGCCGCCGCCCGCGCCCACGACCTCGGTCAGCGCGGTCACGGCGGCCAGGTCGACCCCGCCGTCGTCGGTCAGGAAGCCCAGGACGAACTCGTCCGCCCCCTCCGAGTGCAGCGCGGCGGCGGTCTCGCACAGCGCGTCGAACGCGTTTCCGGTCGCGAAGCCGTCCGACGCGCGGAGCATCACCCGCACCGGCAGATCGACGGCCGAACGAACGGCGGCGAAGGTCTCACGGGATGGGGTGAGCCCGTCGGCGGCCATGTCGGTGACCAGTTCGAGGCGGTCCGCCCCTCCGGCCTGTGCGGCGATCGCGTCCGCAGGAGTCAGGGCGATCACCTCGAGCAATGGTCTAGACATGCAGGACAGCTTGCCACACCGCACAAGAGGGCAAACCGCTACCCCACAATTGGCCCATGCCCATGCCCATGCCCATGCCCATGCCCGCACCCGCACCCGCCCGTCATCCGGCCCATGACGCGCTGCAAACCGCTACCCCACAATTGGCTCATGCCCGCACCCGCACCCACCCGCCATCCAGCCCATGACGCGCTGCTCACCCGCTGGACGGACCTCCTCACCAGCGCCCGCGACGCCACGAACCCGTCTCCCGTTCCCTACGGCGAAGACCTCCTGACCCGCTGGGCCGAACCCCAGCGCCGCTACCACACCACCGATCATCTGCTCGCGGTCCTGGACCGGGTGGACGAACTGCTCCCCCACGTCCAGGCCCCCGACCCCGCCGCGATCCGCCTCGCCGCCTGGTTCCACGACGCCGTCTACCTCCCCGACCGCTCCACCAACGAGGAACGCAGCGCCCGCCTCGCCGAACGCGCCCTCCCGGAAGCCGGCGTCCCGGACCCCCGCGTGGCCGAAACCGTCCGCCTCGTCCTCCTCACCCGCGACCACGACCCCGCCGACGGCGACACCAACGGCGAAGTCCTCTGCGACGCCGACCTCGCCGTCCTGGCGGGCTCCCCCGAGGACTACGGCACCTACGCGGCCGCGGTCCGCGAGGAGTACGGATTCGTCCCCGACGACGCCTTCCGCGAGGGCCGCGCGAACGTCCTCCGCCACCTGCTGGGCCTGCCCCGCCTCTTCCGCACGCCCATCGGCCACGACCGCTGGGAGGCCGCCGCCCGCCACAACATGGCCACTGAGCTGGAGCTGCTCGGTGCGTAACATGTGCCGTTCGCGGCTCTAAAGTTGACGGACCATCCGCGCACGCCAGGGGGGCAGCATGGACGACAACGCAGTACACCTCGATGACCAGGCACTCCCCTTCTGGGTCGAGGTGACCGAGGACAGCGACGACGACTCGATGGGCATTCTCGGCGGAGGCAACCCCGAACTGCGCATGGTCCCGCTCGGCCCACTGCGCAAGAACCTCGCCGCGACCGTCGACGCCCTCCACCAAGTCTTCGCCGACGTCGCCGCCCGCGGCGGCCCCCTCCCGCTCGCGGAGGCCTAACTGTCCTTCCAGGTCACCGCGAGCGGCGGCGTCCAGCTCATAGGCACCGGCCAGATACAGAGCAATCGAGGGCTCACCCTCACCTTCAAGCGCCCCTGAGGCCGCGCGGCGCACCATGACCACACGACACAAGGCGCTGCTCATCGGCGCGAGCGACTACGACGAGCCGGGCATCCGCTCGCTCCCGTTCGTCCGCGACGACCTCGCACGGCTGTCTGCGACCCTCACCGAACGGGGCTTCCACTCGGCAGAGGTCGCGGAGCACCGGCGCGGCATCACGCTCAACTTCGTCAAGGACCAGGTCAGCCGCTTCCTACGGGAGGCCAAGCGGGACGACACGCTGTGGATCCTGCTCAGCGGGCACGGCCAGCACTACGAGGGCATCGACCATCTGATCCCCGAGGACGCCAGCTTCCACGTCCACCCCTTCGCCTCCAGCTGCGTCCCCCTCGACTGGGGCAAGGAGCTCAACGAGACTCGACATCAGCTCCTTGAGAACTCACACTCTCGCGGGAGCGCGCTCAGCCCTCCCGATCCCCCAGGACCACCTGTACACCCCACCCAACTGACCGGTCTTACGACGGCGCAGATCACCGATGGTCTGTCCCGGCTCGGTCTCGGCGTGGAGCCAATTCCGGAAGACCTCGCGGCCGACATCGCCATGGAGGATGAGCTCCACGCAACCCTTAGCCCGGACACCATCACGACAGCCGACCCACCCCCGGACCGCACGAACCCCGCCAGGCGCATCTCTCTCCCCGCCCTCGCCTCCGTCGCCATGAGGAACCGCGTCTCCTTCCGCGAGGCTGCCCAAACCGCGACACGGCTGGGCATGTCTCACGAGGCGGAGGACTGGTTCGGGTGAGGGCGCGGGGGATCAGGCTGCGCGAAACTCGCCACGTATGAGGCTCAATATGAACGACGACCAGCCTGCTGCCGAGACGATCAGCCCCGGGTCGTGGGGGTTCTTGGAGTCGCGGACCGGGATGACGCCGTGGGTCTGGGCGAAGGTGCGGGAGAACTCGACGCACTGGCCGCCACTGCCGTCGCTGTAGGAAGACCTGGCCCATTGGGCAGCCGTGAGATCCAAGTCGGCGCTCATTCGCGGTACTCCTTCGACACGGTCCTGATCAGGCTCAGTGATCGATCCGGGGACAGCGCATGCGCCCTGAGCAGATCATAGTCATCCAGGGCCGAGGCGACCGTCTGTGCGGAGTCGTGCATCCTCCCTCCTACCCGGGTCTCGGTGTAGAGCGCCGTGGGAGCATCCGTGAAGCGCAACAAGGTGAAGGGCTTCGCGTGTGCGGCGGGAGCGCCTGCCGAGAACGGCATGACCTGAAGCTTGACGTGTGGTGACTCGGCTGCCGTCAACAAGTACTCAAGCTGCCCGGTCATGACGTCGGCGCCGCCAACCACCGTTCGCAGGCACGCTTCGTGCAAGATCACCCAGAGGAGCGGCGGAGTCTCCAGCTCGAAAACCTCGCGCCGACTCAGACGCGCTGCGACCTTGCCCTCGATCACCTCGGCTTCTTCCCGCGGATGGGATGACCGGAAGATGGCCCGCGCGTAGTCCTTCGTCTGAAGGATGCCGATCACGAGGTTCGCCGAGTAGTCCAGCACCCGTGACGCCTTGCGTTCCAGGTTGAGATACGGGGTGAACCACGAGGGATGGTCGCCCTCGTCAATTCTCCGGAGCATGTCCGCGAACAGGTGGCCCGTGCCGAACGCGGTGTCGCAGCCTTTCGCGAACTTATCGCTGGGTCTGGGCAGAGCTTCCCGGCCTCCACCCTGCTGACGTACGCCTCCGAGTAGCCGGCCGCCTGGCCCAGGCGCTTCTGCGTGAGCTTGCGAGCGAGACGGACCTGTTTGACGTCACGGCCGAAGCGCTGGAGCGGGTTCAAGTGAGCGGGTGGGGTGGTCTCGTCCAATGCTGTGACCTCTCGCTATGTGATCAGGGCCAGCATCGCTGCAGGTCACCGACTTGCAAGCTGCCGTTCAAGGCGTCTCATTCTATTGGCATCCGCGTTATCTGCGTAACCAATTGACTACGTGCGGTGCCCATCTCGGCGCCGCCAGAAACAGCTGAGCGGAGCTGATGACATGAACGGTCTACGCCTCTTGCCATGGTCCAGCCCGGAGGGAAAGCCCTGCTATCTGGCGACGGACAACGGCAACAGCCGATTGAGCCGGAAGGCAGACGAGGTCGAGGCGCTCCAACTCGCCATGGGCGCCCAACTACTCGCCCATGCTCGGGCCATGCTCGACGAGGACAAGGCGAGCGGCGGTGAACTCCGCTTTCTGGCCCGGCGGCTGGCCGAGGCGTTGACTGACGTGTTGCGCGTCGCCGAGAGCAGGGGTGGACGGCTCCTTGTCCATGGCGAACAGGGCACCGACGAGCGGAACCGAACCGATCAGTGACGGTAGTCATGGGGCCGGTTGGTGTACATGTGACCGGTGGGGGCGGTCCAGGTGGTGGTGCCGGCTCGGGAGTCGCGCTTCACCGACCAGCCGGGGTGGTGGGTCTTCATGCGGTGGTGGCGTCTGCACAGCGCCCCGAGGTTCTCCGGGACCGTCTGGCCGCCCTCCGCCCGGTCGTGGTGGTTGAACGGCTCGATATGGTCCAGGTCGCAACGGTGGGCGGGCATGCGGCAGGTCGGGAAGGTGCAGTAGGCGTCGCGGGCGATGACATGCCGCTCGGTTTCGGCGGTGGGTTTGTAGGTGGTGGGGTCGGTCTTGATCAGCATCCCGGTCTTCGGCTCGATGATCAGGCGGTGCCAGACCGTGCCCTTGGCGAAGGCGACCCTTCGGGCCTGCCCTGCGGTGATCGGGCCGTAGCCCTTGAGCTGGGCCGGGTCGTCGCTGTCGCCGATCAGGACGTCCAAGGGAACGGTGACCTGGACGACCGCCGCTGAGCGGCCACCTGCGGTCGGCCCACTTGTGATCGGCCCGCTTGTGGTCGGGCCACCTGTGGTCGGGCCACCTGTGGTCGGCCCACTTGTGGTCGTCCCACTTGTGGTCGTCCCACTTGTGGTCGGGCCACCTGTGGTCGGGCCACCTGTGATCGAGCCACCCGGGCCCGACCTGTCCGGGGCCGGCCTGCTCGGGGTTGGCTCGCCCAGGGCCGGTTCGCCTGAAGCCCGCACACCTGAAGTCGCCGCACCCGGGTCGGTGCGGTTGAGCACCAGGTCAACCAGGGCGTCGACCCGCTTCTGCTCCAGGGTGCGGCCCTCGTCGGGCAGGGTGGCGGCGTGGGCGTCCACAGCGGCGTTCATGGCCGCGGCCTGCTCGGCCGGGAGGGTGGCGCCCCAGAGCGCCATACCGTCGTCCTTCGGATAGTGGACCATCTGCCGCTCGCGCTTACGGGCCTGGTGGCGCTGCTCGGCGCCGTGCGGATCGGCTCGTAGGATCTCGCGGGCCAGAGCGCGGCGGGTCTGGCCGGTGGCCATGCCTGGCATCTTCTCCACCAAGGCGGCCTCGACCTGCCCCGCCACCTCCGGGTCCAGGACTGCGCATGCCTCGGTGACGGCTGCTGCCTGCATGTAGCAGATCTCTCCGCGCTCCAGCATCCCCAGCGTGGTGGGGTAGTGCCGGTCGAGCTCGCGGGCGACCTCCAGACGCTTTGCGGCCGTCGTGCCTGACAGCTTCAGCGCACAGGCCACTTCCTCGCAGGTGAAGTTCCAGGCGGCCTCCGCGTCGCGATCCCGTACGGCCGCCGGAAGCTCCGCCTCGGCGTCCGCTTCCAACGCGGCCAGGATCTGGGCCTGGTGCGCCTGAATCCACCCCGTATGACGCTCCAGAGCTTTCAGTGCGTCGATCCGGCCGGTGCGGGACAGCTTCTCCGCGTCCAGGACCGGCAGTACAGACGCGGTCTCCGGTCCCGGGGCCGCTGTTGCCAGATAGGCGGCCCATTCATCCGGTGCGCCCGGGCCGTTCAGTTCGCTGGTTGTCTCCTCCGTCACGTCGATCACCCCCCGTGATCTCCTCAACCCGCCTCCCCCAGCGGGTTCACATCTCCATCCTTCCTCACTCAGCGTGACGACACCAGGCCACAACCGTCAGTCCACACCATCGAGTGAACGTTCGAGAAACGCACATCCCGGTGTTCCGCGCAGGAATGCCGACGTCGTTCCACGAGGTTGAGCATGGCATGCCCTCCTCCTCCCCAGCGGATTCCGCTCGCTCCCGCATGCCCCTGGCGGTCTACGTCCTCGGGCTGTCCGTGTTCGCACTCGGTACCTCCGAGTTCATGCTGTCCGGGCTGCTGCAACCCGTCGCGCGGGACATGGGGGTGTCGATCCCCACGGCCGGTCTGCTGATATCGGCGTTCGCGATCGGGATGGTGGTCGGGGCGCCGGCGCTGGCGGCGGCCACGTTGCGGTTGCCGCGGCGGACCACGCTGATGGCGCTGCTGGCGGTGTTCGGGCTCGGGCAGATCGCGGGGGCGGTGGCGCCGTCGTACGGGGTGCTCTTCGCGTCCCGGGTGGTGAGCGCGCTCGCGTGTGCCGGGTTCTGGGCCGTGGGCGCCGCGGTGGCCGTGTCGCTGGTGCCGGTGAACGCGCGGGCCAAGGCGATGGCGGTGATGGTCGGCGGGCTGAGCATCGCGAACATCGCCGGGGTCCCGGCCGGGGCGTTCCTCGGGCAGCACGCGGGATGGCGGGCCGCCTTCTGGGCGGTGGCCGGGCTGTCGGTGCTCGGGCTGGTCGGGGTCGTCGCGCTCGTACCGCGTACGGAGGTGCCGACCGGGGACGACCAGCCGCGGCTGCGGACCGAGTTGCGCATCTACCGCGACCGGCAGGTGTGGCTGGCACTGGCCGCCACCGCGCTGAGCGGTGGCGCGGTCTTCTGCCTGTTCTCCTACCTCGGGCCGCTGCTGACGGATGTGGCGGGGCTGGACGAGGGCTGGGTGCCGACCGTGCTCGCGCTGTTCGGGGTCGGCGCGCTGCTGGGTACGGTGATCGGCGGGCGGATCGCGGACGCGCATCTGTTCGGCACGATGTTCTGGGGCATCGTCGCCTCGACGGTCGTGCTGAGCGCGCTGGCGCTCACCGCGCACAGCGCGGTCGCGGCCGTGAGCCTGGCGCTGATGCTCGGCTTCACCGCCTTCTTCACCGCGCCCGCGCTCAACGCCCGGATGTTCAACCTCGCCAACGCCGCGCCCACGCTCGCGGGCGCGACGAACACCTCCGCCTTCAACATCGGCAACACGGTGGGCCCGTGGCTCGGCGGCCTCGTCATCGACGCGGGCTGGGGCTACCCGGCCGTGGCCTGGACGGGCGCGGCCCTCGCCGGTACGGGCGCGGCGACGACGGTCGCCGCGATGCGCGTGCACCGCACGACGGCCGCCTCGCGCGTCATCGCCACGTCGGCCTCCCCGGCGGGTACGGAAGCGGCGTACGGCGCGGCCCCCGACCCTTCGCGCCCGGCGCGCTGAACAGACCCCGCCCCGGTCAGTCCGCGTTCGCGGCCCGCTTGGGGCGGCGGAGGCCCGCCGCCTTGAGGCGGCGGAGGAGTTCCTTGCTGCCGACCTCCTCCGCGCCCGCCCGTACCGCCTTCGCGTACAGCTCGCTCGGCACGTCGTAGTGGTCGCGGTCGAAGCCTCGGCGCGGGGCGCCGATGCGGGCGGCGAAGGCGTGGAGTTCGGCGTACGAGACATCGCTGACGAGGTGGGACCACAGGCGGCCGTGGCCCGGCCACGAGGGCGGGTCGATCAGAACGGCCATCAGAGGGTGGTGCCCAGCGATCCCACGGGCGCCACCGCGACCGCCGTCTTGCCACAGACCCAGTGCGGGTCGGGGCCCAACTCGGGCTCCACGTCGAGGGCGTGGAGGTCGCCGCCCTGGGTGCAGACGGGGCACAGCGGCCAGCGGCCGTATCGTTCCAGCAGGGCGTCCTGGACGTCCTGGGCGACCAGACCGGCCACGTACGCGACGCCTTCCGGCCACTGCTCGACCCACCACCGCCGGTGCGCGATCGCGTCTTCGACCAGCGAGACGATGTCGGCGCGGGCGACCTCCCCCGCCGCGAGGTCGGCCAGGACGAGAGCGCGGGCCGCGTGCAGTGCCTGTTCGAGCTTCATGGGTCCCATTGTCACCTTTGCTTCCTCCTGGCGCCTGTTCGCTTCGTCCGCTGTTCGCTTCGTCTGCGGGCCCGGTCCGTACTGGTCCGTACTGGTCCGTAAGGGCTGCCCCGCGCCTGTTCGTTTCGTCCACGGTCACGGTCCGCTCCGGCTCGCCTCGGCTCGCCCCGCGCCTGTTCGCTTCCTCCACGGTTCCCGGCCGCCCCGGCTGCCCCGTCCACCCCGTCCGCCCCGTCCGCCCCGTCCGCCCCGCGCCTGCTCGCCGACTCGCCGCGTCGTCGTCCGGAGGGTTGACGGGCACCGTGGCCGGAAATAGTTTTCGCTGGTGAGTAGCGACCTGAAGGAAACTTTCATGCCTCCTCCACAGCCCGACTCCACACCGCAGCCCGACCCCACGCCTTCCACACCGCCCACACCGCCCGCCCCACCCGCCCCGGCCGCCCTCGCCGCCAAGGTCCGCACGTTAGCTCCCTCCATGACCCGCTCCATGCACCGCGTCGCCGAAGCCGTGGCGGGCGATCCGGCCGGTTGCGCGGCGCTCACCGTCACCGGGCTCGCCGAGCGGACCGGCACCAGTGAGGCCACCGTCGTCCGCACCTCCCGGCTGCTCGGCTACCCCGGATACCGGGATCTGCGCCTCGCGCTCGCCGCGCTCGCCGCACAGCAGGCCGCCGGCCGGGCCCCGGCCGTCACGGCGGACATCGCGGTCGACGATCCGATCGCCGACGTGGTCACCAAGCTGGCGCGGGAGGAGCAGCAGTGTCTCGCCGACACCGCCGCCGGGCTGGACACCAGCCAGGTCGAGGCGGCCGTCTCGGCGCTGGCCGCCGCCCGCCGGATCGATGTGTACGGGGTCGGGGCGTCCAGCCTGGTCGGCCAGGACCTGGTCCAGAAGCTGCTGCGCATCGGGCTGATAGCCCACGCCCACGCCGATCCGCACCTCGCGGTCACCAACGCGGTCCAGCTGCATTCCGGTGACGTCGCCATCGCGATCACCCACTCCGGGCGTACGACGGACGTCATCGAGCCGCTGCGGGTGGCCTTCGAGCACGGGGCGACCACCGTCGCGATCACCGGACGGCCGAACGGCGAGGTCGCGCAGTACGCGGACCTGGTGCTCACCACCTCCACCGCCCGCGAGAGCGAGCTGCGCCCGGCGGCCATGTCCAGCCGGACCAGCCAGCTGCTGGTGGTGGACTGCCTGTTCATAGGGGTCGCCCAGCGGACCTACGAATCGGCGGCGCCCGCGCTCTCCGCGTCGTACGAGGCGCTCGCGCACCGCCACGATCCGCGTCCCGGGCACCGCTGAGCCCCGCCGGTCCCGGGCACCGCGGGCACCGCTGAGCCCCGCCGGTCCCGCCCGCCGGTCCCGCTGGCCCCGCCGGTCCCGCCCTCGCGCTTCCACCCCCGATACCGGTCACTGTTCCGCCCGGTGACCGCCCTTCCAAGTCACCGTCACCCCCACCCTCACGCTGACGTACCGGAAAGAGCCGCTTCGCCATGACTACCGCCGACTCCGCACGGCTCCGCGCCCAGCTCGACACCCTGACCACCGAGGCGTTCCGCCCCGAACTCGCCGAGATCGACCGGCTCGAAACCCTCGAGATCGCCCGGATCATGAACGCGGAGGACGCCGCCGTCCCCGCCGCCGTCGCCGGTCAGCTCCCCCGTATCGCCGCCGCCATCGACGCCATCGCCGTACGGATGTCCCGTGGCGGCCGCCTCCTCTATACGGGCGCGGGCACCGCCGGACGGCTCGGGGTGCTCGACGCGAGCGAGTGCCCGCCCACCTTCAACACCCGGCCCGAGCAGGTCGTCGGAGTGATCGCGGGCGGCCCGGACGCCGTGGTGACCTCGGTCGAGGGTGCGGAGGACAGCGCGGAGCTGGCCGCCCGGGACCTCGACCGGCTCGGCATCGGCCCCGACGACACCGTGGTCGGCGTCTCGGCCTCCGGCCGCACCCCGTACGCCGTGGGCGCGGTCGAGCACGGCCGGCGGCGCGGCGCGCTCACCGTCGGGCTGTCCTGCAACGCCGGGTCGGTGCTCGCCGCCGCGGCCGACCACGGCATCGAGATCATCGTGGGGCCGGAGCTGCTCACCGGCTCGACCCGGCTGAAGGCGGGCACGGCCCAGAAGCTGGTGCTCAACATGATCTCGACCATCACCATGATCCGGCTGGGCAAGACCTTCGGGAATCTGATGGTCGATGTGCGCGCCTCCAACGACAAGCTGCGCGCCCGTTCGCGGAGGATCGTCTTCCTGGCGACCGGCGCCTCCGACGAGCGGATCGAGAGCGCGCTGGCGGCCACGGACGGCGAGGTGAAGAACGCGATCCTCACCATCCTGGGCGGGGTGGACGCCCCGACCGCCGAGAAGCTCCTCGCCGAGGCGCACGGCCATCTGCGCGCCGCCCTGGAGGCGGCCACGGGGTGACGCCCTGGAGGCGGCCACGGGTGAGCCCGGGACTGGGCCCGGATACGCACGGGCCCCGTATCCGTACGGGCCCGCATCCGCACCAGCCCGCATCCGCACGGGCCCACATCCGCACCAGCCCGCATCCGCACGGGCCCGGATACGCCGTCGGGGCGGCACCCCTGGGAGAGGGTGCCGCCCCGACGTTGGACGGTACGACCGACCGGCGAACGAACGCGCCGAATCGATCAGAAGTCCATGTCACCGCCCGGCATACCGCCCGGAGCGCCCGCCGGGGCGGCCTTCTCCGGCTTGTCAGCGATGACGGCCTCGGTGGTGAGGAACAGCGCGGCGATCGACGCGGCGTTCTGCAGCGCGGAGCGCGTGACCTTGGCCGGGTCGATGATGCCCTCGGCGATCAGGTCCACGTACTCACCGGTCGCGGCGTTGAGGCCGTGACCCGGGGTCAGGTTGCGCACCTTCTCGACCACGACGCCGCCCTCGAGACCGGCGTTGACCGCGATCTGCTTCAGCGGGGCCTCCAGGGCCAGGCGCACAGCCTGGGCACCGGTGGCCTCGTCGCCCTCGAGCTCCAGCTTCTCGAAGACCGAGACGGTCTGGAGCAGGGCCACGCCACCACCGGCGACGATGCCCTCCTCGACGGCGGCCTTGGCGTTGCGCACCGCGTCCTCGATGCGGTGCTTGCGCTCCTTGAGCTCGACCTCGGTGGCGGCACCGGCCTTGATGACGGCCACGCCGCCGGCCAGCTTCGCCAGGCGCTCCTGGAGCTTCTCGCGGTCGTAGTCCGAGTCCGAGGACTCGATCTCGGCGCGGATCTGGTTGACGCGGCCCTGCACCTGCTCGGTGTCGCCGGCACCGTCCACGATCGTGGTCTCGTCCTTGGTGACCGTGATCTTGCGGGCACGGCCGAGCAGGTCGAGACCGGCGTTCTCCAGCTTGAGGCCGACCTCCTCGGAGATGACGGTGCCACCGGTAAGGATGGCGATGTCACCGAGCATGGCCTTACGGCGGTCACCGAAGCCCGGGGCCTTGACGGCGACGGACTTGAAGGTGCCACGGATCTTGTTGACGACCAGGGTCGCCAGGGCCTCGCCCTCGACGTCCTCGGCGATGATCAGCAGCGGCTTGCCCGACTGCATGACCTTCTCGAGCAGCGGGAGGAGGTCCTTCACGCTGCTGATCTTGGAGTTGACGATCAGGATGTACGGGTCGTCGAGCGACGCCTCCATACGCTCCATGTCCGTCGCGAAGTACGGGGAGATGTAGCCCTTGTCGAAGCGCATGCCCTCGGTGAGCTCGAGCTCGAGCCCGAAGGTCTGCGACTCCTCGACGGTGATGACACCTTCCTTGCCGACCTTGTCCATCGCCTCGGCGATGAGCTCACCGATCTGGGTGTCGGCGGCGGAGATGGAGGCGGTGGAGGCGATCTGCTCCTTGGTCTCCACGTCCTTGGCCTGCTCGAGCAGCTGGGCGGAGACGGCCTCGACGGCCTTCTCGATACCGCGCTTGAGCGCCATCGGGTTGGCACCCGCGGCGACGTTGCGGAGGCCCTCCTTGACCAGCGCCTGGGCCAGGACGGTCGCGGTCGTCGTGCCGTCACCGGCGACGTCGTCCGTCTTCTTCGCGACCTCCTTGACCAGCTCGGCGCCGATCTTCTCGTACGCGTCCTCGAGCTCGATCTCCTTGGCGATGGATACACCATCGTTGGTGATCGTGGGGGCGCCCCACTTCTTCTCGAGGACGACGTTACGGCCCTTGGGGCCGAGGGTGACCTTGACGGCGTCGGCGAGCTGGTTCATCCCGCGCTCGAGGCCGCGCCGCGCCTCCTCGTCGAACGCGATGATCTTGGCCATGTGAAGTGGTCCTCCCAGAGACGGGGTGGATTGCTCCGGACCGCGCTGGCGCCCGCGACGGACGGCCTGCCTGCCTCACGGTTCCTTGCCCCGCATGGCCATGGCGGGCCTCACCGACCCGGTCCTTCTGTCACTCTCAACGTCAGAGTGCTAACGCCAATGATTAGCACTCGGGCCATTCGAGTGCAAGCGCCCGAAGGGCGTCCTTGAGGGGAGATGGTCGGGCGACGGGTGGGCGCAAGCGCCCGAAGGTGGTCCTCAAGGGGTGGCGGCCGGGCGACGGGTGGGCGCAAGCGCCCGAAGGTGGTCCGGAGGACGGGGGGGGGAGGGTCCGGGCATGCCGAAGGGCCCGTATCCTGTTCGGGACACGGACCCTTCGGACTTCTTCGTTTCAGCTGCGTCGCGTCGGCGCGTCAGCCTACGGCCACGCGGACCATGTCGGCCTGCGGGCCCTTCTGACCCTGCGAGATCTCGAACTCGACCCGCTGGCCTTCCTCGAGGGTGCGGTACCCGTCCATCTGGATCGCGCTGTAGTGGACGAACACGTCCGCACCACCGTCGACCGCGATGAAGCCGTACCCCTTCTCCGCGTTGAACCACTTGACGGTGCCCTGAGCCATTCCTAACTCCCCTATTGCTGGCCCTTGCGCAGGACCGCACTCCGCGGACCCGGGTCAGACCTCACCCCCCGGATGTGGGGGGTGTGCGCCGGAACGCGTCGACCGCCGCTGAATGTATCCGTCCCAACGCCCTCTGCAACAGGTCAATCGGACGAGAATTCTGGGCACGGCCGAACGGTTAAAAGTGAGAAATTATGTGAAGTTCGGGTAAGCCGGGCGGGACATAGGGAACCAACCCGACAATTCGCGCTCACACTTTACGCACAACTTGACGAGTTCTCATATGTGGCTCCGACCCCGGAACCGTCGGGGAATCCGGGCAACTGTATCGCGATTCCACACACGGAATCGCCCCGTCCGGTTATCCCCGGACGGGGCGATGTCAAAGGTGAGAAGGGGGACGCGGGGTCAGCAGCCGCCCGCGACCGCCGGGATGATCGAGATCCCGGCGCCGTCCGGGGTCGCCGTGGCCAGGCCGTCGGCGAAGCGAACGTCGTCGTCGTTGACGTAGACGTTGACGAAGCGGCGGAGCTTGCCGGTGTCGTCCAGGACGCGGGCCGAGATGCCCGCGTGGTTCTTCTCCAGGTCCGCCAGGACCTCGGCGAGGGTCGCGCCCTCGGCCGGGACCTCGGCCTGGCCGCCGGTGTAGGTGCGGAGGATGGTCGGGATTCGGACGTTGACGCTCATGCGAGGCCAGCCTCTCGGAACGAGTCAAGGGTGGGGCGGATGATGGCAGAGGGACCCGTGGTGGGGGCAACCGCGTCGAGGGTCTTGAGGCCGTCGCCGGTGTTGAGCACGACGGTCGTCAGGGACGGGTCGAGCAGACCGTCCTCGATCAGCTTCTTGGTCACGCCGACGGTCACGCCGCCCGCTGTCTCCGCGAAGATCCCCTCGGTGCGGGCCAGCAGCTTGATGGCGTCGACGATCTGCTCGTCGTTCACGTCCTCCACCGCGCCGCCCGTACGGCGGGCGATGTCCAGGACGTACGGGCCGTCCGCGGGGTTGCCGATCGCCAGCGACTTGGCGATGGTCCGCGGCTTCTGCGGCCGGACGACGTCGTGGCCGGCCTTGAAGGCGGCGGAGACCGGGGAGCAGCCCTCGGCCTGGGCGCCGAAGATCTTGTAGGGCCTGTCCTCGACCAGACCGATCGCGATCAGCTCCTTCAGCCCCTTGTCGATCTTGGTGAGCTGGGAGCCCGAGGCGATCGGGACGACGATCTGGTCCGGCAGCCGCCAGCCGAGCTGCTCGCAGATCTCGTACGCCAGGGTCTTGGAGCCCTCGCCGTAGTACGGCCGCAGATTGACGTTGACGAAGCCCCAGCCCTCGCCCGCCGGGTCGCCGATCAGCTCGCTGCAGAAGCGGTTGACGTCGTCGTAGGTGCCCTCGATGCCGACCAGCTCACCGCCGTAGACGGCGGCCATGACGACCTTGCCCGCCTCCAGGTCGTGCGGGATGAAGACGCAGGAGCGGAAGCCCGCGCGGGCGGCCGCGGCGCCCACCGCGCCGGCGAGGTTACCGGTGGAGGAGCAGGAGAGGGTGGTGAAGCCGAAGGTGCGGGCGGCCTGGACGGCGATGGCGACGACCCGGTCCTTGAAGGAGTGGGTCGGGTTCCCGGAGTCGTCCTTGATGTGCAGCTCACCGGTGACGCCGAGCTCACGGGCGAGGTTGTCGGCCTTGACCAGCTGGGTGAAGCCGGGGTTCAGGCTCGGCAGATCCGCCACGTCCGCCGGGACGGGCAACAGCGGGGCGTAGCGCCAGATGCTGTTCGGACCGGCCTCGATCCGCCGACGGAGCCCCTCCGGGTCGCCGGCCGGAAGCTCGTACGCGACCTCGAGGGGCCCGAAACAGGCCTCACACGCGAAGATCGGACCCAGCTCGAACCGCTCACCGCACTCCCGGCAGGACAATGCGATGGCGGGGCCGAAGGCACCGGAGGCGGAGGGAGTGGTTGAGCTTTCTACTGACTGCACAGCCATGGATGGCGAGGCCCTTTCTCCTCATCTTCCTCGCGACGCATTTCGCCACGAGACGGAATTGGCACCTTCCCGAGCTGGGAGCCTCGCTGCGGAATGCGAGATCAGCTGGAGGGTTGCCGGGGCTTCAACGGGCCGTTCCCTCTGCCCCTCTGGATGAGCGGTATGGCACCGGGCGGACCCGGGCGTTTGTTGACACGAGCGTCATCGGTACGTCGGTAAACATCGAGGTCGACCCCGACATACGACGGCCACGTGCGTTGTTCAAGACTGTAACCGAAGGCCCGGATGGTTGAGCTAGCCGTCCGATGCGCGAGATGGATCACAGCGATCACAACAGGCCCGATCACAACAGGGGAGACACACAGGTGCTGGATGAGGTGGAGCGGTGGCTGAAGCGCCGCTCCTGGTCTGCCGACGACCGTCCGCTGGATCGCCTGCTGGCCGCGAAGCGGGCCGCGGCGACGACGGTGAGCGTGGTCCTGCCCGCCCTGAACGAGGAGGCCACGGTCGGCGAGATCGCCGACACGATCCGGCGTGAGCTGATGGGCGAGGCGGTGCCGCTGGTGGACGAGCTGGTGGTGCTGGACTCCGGTTCCACGGACCGCACCGCCGAGGTCGCCGCGGCGGCGGGCGCCACCGTGGTCCCCCGCGACTCGCTGCTGCCCCGGCTGCCCGCGCTGCCCGGCAAGGGCGAGGTGCTGTGGCGGTCTCTGCTCGCCACGAGCGGCGACATCGTCTGCTTCATCGACGCCGACCTGCGGGAATTCGAACCGCGCTTTGTCTCGGGAATCGTCGGTCCGCTGCTGACCGACCCCACGCTGGAGCTGGTCAAGGGCATGTACGACCGCCCGCTCGGCGAGGTGGCGGGCCAGGGCGGCCGGGTCACCGAGCTGGTCGCCCGCCCGCTGCTGAATCTGCACTGGCCCCAGCTGGCCGGATTCGTCCAGCCGCTGGGCGGGGAGTATGCGGCGCGCCGCTCGCTGCTGGAGCGGCTGCCCTTCCCGGTCGGCTACGGCGTCGAGCTGGGACTGCTGGTGGACGCGCTGCACACAGTGGGGCTCGACGCGCTCGGCCAGGTGGACATCGGGGTGCGCAAACACCGCCACCAGGACGGGCAGGCGCTCGGCCGGATGGCGGCCGCGATCTACCGCACCGCACAGCTGCGGCTGGCCCGGGGCCACCTGGTGCGGCCGCGGCTGACCCAGTTCGACCGGGGCGAGAACGGCTTCGAGCCGCGCACCACGGCCGTGGACACCGAGGAGCGGCCGCCGATGATCGAGATCCCGGAGTACACGGCGCGGCGCGCGGCGTGACGCCGGGCCGGCGGCTCGGCGGGTCAGCGGCTCAGCGGCTCGGCGCTCGCGGAGGGATTGCGTCTTGGCGCCCTCGGCTCGGCGCTCGCGGAGGGACAGCGCCTTGGCGCCGCGCCCACGGCTCGGCGCTCCACGGAGGGATTGGTGTCTTGGCGCTTACGTGGCCGGAACCGGAATAGCACCTACGGGGCAAGAAACCGTACGTACGTTTGCGCGGGGCCGCGCCTGGCTAGGCTCGCGACATGGCAGTTCCGCGCACCGCCCCGATCCTGGTCGCGTCCAACCGCGGCCCGGTCTCGTACACCCTGGACGAGGACGGCTCGCTCACCGCCCGGCGCGGCGGTGGCGGGCTGGTCTCCGGGCTCAGCGCGATCGGCCCGGACGCGAACGCGGTGTGGGTGTGCGCGGCGCTCGGGGAGGGCGACCGCGAGGCGGCCCGGCGGGCCGGGGACAGCCATCTGAACCCCGGTGACACCGCCGGCCAGCAGGTGCGGATGCTCGACATCGCGCCGGACGTCTTCGCCGCCGCGTACAACGGCGTCGCCAATTCGGTGCTGTGGTTCGTCCACCATCTGCTCTACCAGACCCCGGTCGAGCCGGTCTTCGACGCGGAGTTCGCCGAGCAGTGGGCGGCCTACGAGAGCTATAACGCGGCCTTCGCGGACGCGCTCGCCCAGGAGGCGGTGGACGAGGCCGTCGTCCTGGTGCAGGACTATCACCTGGCGCTGGTGCCCGCGATGCTCCGCGAGCGCCGCCCCGATCTGCGGATCGGTCACTTCTCCCACACCCCCTGGGCCCCGCCGGACTACTACCGGCTGCTGCCGGACGACGTCGCGGCGGGTGTGCTGCGCGGCATCCTCGGCGGCGACCGCGCCGCGTTCCTCACCGAGCGCTGGGCCAATACCTTCGCCGACTGCTGCGCGGCGGTGCTGGGCGCGGAGATCGTCCGGGACGGTGACGGCAACGAGGACGGCCACGGTGACGGCATGGCGACGGCCGTGCGCTTCGAGGGCCGGGAGACCCGGCTGGGCGTCCACGGCCTGGGCGCCGACGCGGACTTCCTGCGGGAGCGGTCGCGCCGGGCCGATGTGGACGAACGGCTGAGCACTCTGCGGGCGCAGATCGGGCCGGGCCGGAAGTCGATCGTCCGGGTGGACCGCACCGAGCTGTCCAAGAACATCGTGCGCGGGCTGCTGGCCTACCGGCGGCTGCTGGAGACCCGCCCCGAGTGGCGCGAGCGCGTGGTGCACGTCGCCTTCGCCTACCCCTCGCGCCAGGACCTCGCGGTCTACCGCGACTACACCGAGCGGGTGCGGCGGATCGCGGGCGAGATCAACGAGGAGTACGGCACGGAGGGCTGGACCCCGGTCGCCCTGCATGTGAAGGACGACTTCGCCCGGTCCCTCGCGGCCTACCGGCTGGCGGACGTGGCCCTGGTCAACCCCATCCGGGACGGGATGAACCTGGTGGCCAAGGAGGTCCCGGTGGTCTCCGAGCGGGGCTGCGTGCTGGTGCTGTCGCGGGAGGCGGGCGCGTACGCCGAGCTGGGCGAGGACGCGCTGGTGGTGAACCCGTACGACGTGGAGGGCACGGCCCGCGCGCTGCACGAGGCCCTGCGCATGAGCGACGGCGAGCGCGCGGACCGCACGAAGCGGCTCGCCGCCGCGGCGACCGCGCTACCGCCACAGGCATGGTTCCTGGCGCAGCTGCGGGCGCTGTAGACCGGCGCTGTCCGGGTACAGCGCTGCGGACCGGCGCTGTCCGGGTACAGCGCTGCGGACCGGCGCCGTCCGGGTACAGCGCTGCGGACCGGCGCCGTCCGGGTACAGCGCTGCGGACCGGCGCCGTCCGGGTAGCAGCCGCCGTCCCGCCGCGCCCTACGCGGCTTCGCCGCTGACCGCCGCGGCCAGGGCCGACAGCAGGTCCACCACGCCCGCCGGGCCGTCGACCACCAGGTCGGCCCGCTTGGCGAGCTCGGTCACCTCCGTGCTGCCGCTGCACACCAGTACCCCCGGCACGCCCTCCTCCCGCAGCCGCTCCACCGCCGCGAACGCGGCCAGGTCACCCAGGTCGTCGCCCGCGTAGAGCACGGCTTCCGCGCCCGTCCGCCGTACGTAGTCGGTGAGCGCGACGCCCTTGTCCATGCCCGGCGGGCGCAGCTCCAGCACGAAGCGGCCGGGCTCGACGATCAGCCCATGACGCTCGGCGAGGGCGTGCAGCGGCGCGCGCAGCCGCTCGAACGTGGCCTGGGGGTCCTCGGCGCGGCGGGTGTGGACGGCGACGGCGCGGCCCTTGTCCTCGATCCAGGTGCCGCGCGAGGCGCCGTGCTCCTCGAGGACGGCGGGGAGTTCGGCCTGGACGGCGGCGACGCCGGGGTGCGGTTCGGGCGCCTGGACCTCGCCGCTGCCCGCGTCCCAGCGTTCCGCGCCGTAGAGGCCGAGGACGACGAGCCCGTCCAGCCCCTCGGCCCCGGCGAACCCGCCGTACCGTACGGCGATCTCGGCCGGGCGTCCGGTGATCACCGCGACGGAGCGGATCCCCGGGGCCAGCCGGGAGAGCGCGGGGACGGCGCCGGGGTGAGCGCGGGCCTGGTCGGGGTCGGGGACGATCTCGGCGAGGGTGCCGTCGAAGTCGAGTCCGACGACGGCGCGTCCGGGCCGTTCGAGGAGGGCTGCGAGGCCCTCACGGCCGGCGGAGGTGGTGGGTACGGGGACGGGGTGACTTCCCATAGCGCTGCCCATGGCGGTGACCCTACCGGGCCCGGCGGCACGGCGGGCTTCGCCCGAGCGTCCCCCGGGTGAACGCGCCGCGGGCGCCCGCCCGGTGAACGCCCCGGGCGCCCGCCCGGTGAACGCGCCGCGGGTGTCCCGCCGTGCACGACCGCACGGCCGCACGGCCGCACGACCGCACGACCGCACGACCGCCGCATCGGTGAACGCCACACGACCGTCCCACGGGTCGACGGCTCGGCCGTCCCGCCGACGATGCGCGTCAGCGCCGTTCGCGGCGCTCGTCCCTGATCCGGCGCAGCCGGTTGACGGTCACCGGGTCGTGCTCCAGGGCCCTGGGGTCGTCCAGCAGTGCGTTCAGCAACTGGTAGTAGCGGGTCGGGGAGAGGCCCAACCGCTCCCGTATCGCCCGCTCCTTGGCGCCGGGGCCCGGCCAGCCGCGCCGCTCGACGGCGAGCACGGCCAGGTCTCGCTCCGACAGCCCGGCATCCGGGCCCGGATCCTGATCCCGCTCCCGCCTCTGATCCCGCCCTTGGTCCCGCTCCCGCCCCTGGTCCCGCCCCTGGTCTCGCTCCCGCCCCTGATCCCGCTCCCGCCCCTGGTCCTCGGCCTGATCCTGGTCCCCGGCCTGGTCGGCGGGGTCGTCGGAAGGGCCGGGGCCGGGCGTGTCCACTGTCATGCCCCCGCATTCTCCATGGCGTCGGCCTCCCGCTGGATCTGGCCCAGCACGCTCGCCGGGTCGCCGCCCTTGGCCACGGTCGAGCCGATCTTCTGCTTGATCAGCTTGCTGACCTCCGCCCAGGAGGTCTTGTCGGCCGGGTAGAACTCCGCGCTCTCCAGTTCGTCCAGGAACCGCCACAGCCGCTTGTACTCACGGTCGCCGAGCATCGTCTGCTCGACGGCGGTGGTCACCGGCAGCAGGTCGTACTCGGTGACGAAGTCCAGCACGTTGTCCTCGGTGTAGACGAAGTCGAGGAACTTCCCGATCTCCTTACGGTGGCCGTTCTGCTTGAAGGCCATCAGCCAGTCGGCGACGCCCATCGTCGACGGGGACTTGCCCCTGCGGCCGGGCAGCGGCGCGGTGCCGTACGTGATGCCGTGGCCGGACGCCTGCTGCATCAGGGTGGGGTGGCCGTTGAGCATGCCGACCTCGCCGCGGGCGAAGGCGTCGAAGGTGTCCTGCCGGTTGGTGCGGGCCGGGGAGCCGGGGCCGGTGAGGTCCGCGCCGACGAGTTCGTCCCGCAGCCATTCGAAGGCTTCGATGTTCTGGGTGGAGTCGATGGTGTAGCTGCCGTTGCCGTCGGTGTAGCCGCCACCGCCGCTGAGCATCCACATCATGGTCTCGGCCTGGCACTCCTCGGGGCCGAGCGGCAGCCCGTACGGGATCTTCACCCCATTGGCCTTGAGCCGGGTGGCCGCCTCCTTGAGCTCGTCCCAGCTGGTGGGGGCGGAGGATATCCCGGCCCGGTCGAAGAGCTTCTTGTTGTAGAAGAGCAGCCGGGCGCTGGCCACGAACGGCACCCCGTACTGCACCCGCCGCACCTCACCCGCATGGGCGATCGAGGTGATGAAACCGGCCTGGGTGGGGATGGAGAGCATCTCGTCGGCGCGGTAGAGCTTGCCCTGCGCGGCGTAGTCGGCGTACGCGCCGATCTGTGCGATGTCCGGGGCCTGACCGTCCTTGACCATCTCGGCCACCCGCCGGTCCACCTCGGTCCAGCTGTAGACCTTGACGTCGACCTTGAGGCCGCCGTTCTTGGCCTCGAAGGCGCGGGCCACCTTGTTCCAGTACTTCTGGGAGCTGTTGGCGGTGCTGTCGCCGTAGTCGGCCGCGACCACCTTCAGGGTGACATCACCGTCGGACCCGGAGCTGTCACTGCCGCAGGCCGTGAGTCCTGGTGCCGTCGCCACCGCCGCGACACCCGCCGTTGTCAGACCCAAGAACCGTCGCCGCTGCACTGCTGTTTTCCCACCCTATGGATTGCTTCATCCTCAAGAGTCCTCCCCCGAGGTCGAGCGAGTCTGCCTTGCAAACCTCCACAAGGTCTACACCATGGGCATATCGCTTCGGTATCGGAGCCCAATTGCCCAGGTGAGCGGGGCGCTACACGCGTAAGTGGGATGTGTCACCCAGCCACAAACGGAGGGCCTGGTTCACACCAACTCCGCTACGGGCGACGGCGTGATCTCCCGACGAGAAGCGGCGAGTGGACTAGACCTCTCATGGTGGATCGCGCGAGACTGTTCCATGTGAAACACGTCATCGCCCTGGATGTGGGCGGCACCGGTATGAAGGCCGCCCTGATCGGGGCGGACACCACACTCCTCCACGAGGCCAGGAGGCCCACCGAGCGGGAGCGCGGACCCGAGGCGGTCGTGGCCGCGATCCTCGACTTCGCCGCCGAGCTGCGCGCGATCGGCGAGCGGCGGTTCGGCGGCCCCCCGCTGGCCGCGGGGGTCGGCGTGCCCGGGGTCCTGGACGAGGACCGCGGGGTGGCCGTCTTCGCCGCCAACCTCGGCTGGAGCGACGTCCCGCTGCGGGCGATGCTCACCGATCGGCTGGGCGGGATCCCGGTCGCGCTCGGCCATGACGTCCGGCTGGGCGGACTGGCCGAGGGGCGCATAGGAGCGGGCGAGGGCGCCCAGCGCTTCCTGTTCGTCTCCGTCGGCACCGGCATCGCGGGCGCCATCGGCGTCGACGGGCGCATCGACCCCGGAGCCCACGGCTCCTCCGGCGAGATCGGCCATATCGTCGTCCGGCCGGGCGGCGCCGCCTGCGGCTGCGGTCAGTCCGGCTGTCTGGAGACGCTCGCCTCGGCGGCCGCGGTGGGCCGCGCCTGGGCCGACGCGAGCGGCGATCCGGCCGCGGACGCCGCCGACTGCGCCAAGGCCGTCCGGTCCGGCGATCCCAGGGCCGTGGCCGTGTGGGGGGAGATGGTGGGCGCGCTCGCCGACGGCCTGGTCACCGCCCTCACCCTGCTGGACCCCGGTGTGCTGATCGTCGGCGGTGGGCTGGCCGAGGCCGGGGAGACGCTGTTCGCGCCGCTGCGCACCGCGGTCGAGGAGCGGCTCACCTTCCAGCAGCTCCCCCGTATCGTCCCGGCGGCCCTCGGGGACACCGCCGGCTGCCTGGGCGCGGGTCTGCTCGCCTGGGACCGACTCTCCACGGAGGTAACCGCCTGATGGTCCAGCGAACGCATCTCACCGGCGCCCGGGTGGTCCTGCCGGACGGCGTGGTCGACAACGGGCGGGTGACGGTCGAGGGCACGCGCATCACGGCGGCGGGACCAGCGGCGGGACCAGCGGCCGGACACACTGCGGGACCGGCGGCGGGACCGACCTCCGGACCTGCGGCCGGACCGGCGGCGGGACTGACGGCCGGACCTGCAGCCGGACCGGCGGCGGGACCGACTTCCGGACCTGCGGCCGGACCCACGGCGGGACTGACGGCCGGACCTGCAGCCGGACCCACGGCGGGACCGACCTCCGGACCTGCGGCCGGGTCCTCGACGGGCTCCGCGTCCGGCGGCGGCGAGCGGGCGCTCGACCTGGCGGGCGGCTGGATCGTCCCCGGCTTCGTGGACCTGCATGTGCACGGCGGCGGCGGTGCCTCGTTCTCGGCGGGCACCCCCGAGGAGGCCCTGACCGCCATCCATACGCACCGGCGGCACGGCACCACCACGATGCTCGCCTCCACCGTCACCGGCGATCTGGACGACCTCGCCCGGCAGGCCGCCGCCCTCTCGGAGCTGGTGGAGCAGGGCGAGTTGGCGGGCATCCACTTCGAGGGGCCGTTCATCTCCCCCGACCGCTGCGGCGCCCACCAGCCCTCGCTGCTGCGCGCGCCCGACCCGGCGGATGTGCGCAAGCTGGTGGACGCGGCGCGCGGCACCGCGCGGATGATGACCCTCGCCCCCGAACTGCCGGGCGGGCTGGAGTCCGTACGGCTGCTGGCCGACAGCGGGGTCCTCGCGGCCGTCGGCCACACCGACTCGACGTACGAGGCGACGCTGGAGGCCATCGAGGCGGGCGCGACCGTGGCGACCCATCTGTTCAACGCGATGCCGTCGCTGCTGCACCGCGCCCCCGGCCCGGTGGCCGCGCTGCTGGAGGACGAGCGGATCACCGTAGAGCTGATCAACGACGGCACCCATCTACACCCCGCCGTCCTGGGGCTGGCCTTCCACCGGGCGGGCGCCGACCGGGTCGCCTTCATCACCGACGCGATGGGCGCGGCGGGCATGAGCGACGGCCGCTATCCGCTCGGCCCCATGGAGGTCGAGGTCAAGGACGGTGTCGCGCGGATCAGCGACGGGCCGACGGCCGGTTCCATCGCGGGTTCCACCCTCACCCTGGACCGGGCCTTCCGGCGGGCCGCCACGATCGACGGGCTCGGCGTCGAGGCAACCGTAAGGGCGCTGTCCGCGACCCCCGCCCGGGTGCTGGGCATCGCCGACCGGGTGGGTTCGCTCGAGCCCGGCAAGGACGCCGATCTCGTCGTGCTCGACGACGACTTCCGGCTGCGGGGCGTAATGCGCCGGGGCACTTGGGTGGTCCATCCCGAACTTGGCTGAAGTGTCCTGATTTCAGGCCGGGGTGACGGTGTGTTGGCACCGTCCGAGACTGTCCGGAACGACACGGAGGTCTGGGCCGAAGCCACTCGTTTTGGCATGATCGCTCGGGCACGGGAACGGGCACGCACGACTCGGGTACGCACTGCTCGGGCACGGGTACGGCTCGGGTACGAGAACGGCACGGGTACGGGCAGCTCGGGTACGGCACGAGTGCGGCTCGGGTACGGGTACAGCTCGGGTACGGCTCGGGTACGAGTACAGCTCGAGCACGGGTATAGCTCGGGCACGAGTACGGCTCGGCACACAGTCGCATTCAGCACAGGAGTCTCCGTCCGGCGGGGGGACGGGAGAGGGGATGCCAGGGTGATCCTCACGGTCACGCTCAACACCGCCCTCGACGTCACCTACCGGGTGCCGGAACTGCGCCCGCACACCACCCACCGCGTCACCGAGGTCACCGAGCGGCCCGGCGGCAAGGGCCTCAACGTGGCCCGGGTGCTGGCCGCGCTGGGCCATGACACCGTCGTCACCGGCTTCGTCGGCGGGGTCACCGGCGCGGTGCTGCGGCAGCTGCTCGCCGAGATCGCCACGCCCGGCGGCGGCCCCAAGGCCTCTCGCGGCACGATCACCGACGCGCTGGTCCCGATCGCCGGCACCACCCGGCGCACCATCGGCGTCGTGGACGCCGCCACGGGCGACACCACCCAGTTCAACGAGCCGGGCCCGATCGTCACCACCCCCGAGTGGTCCACCTTCATGGACGGTTACGGCCGGCTGCTGCGCGAGGCGTCGGCGGTCGCGCTGTGCGGCAGCCTGCCGCCCGGGGTCCCCGTCGGGACGTACGCCCAGCTCATCCGGGAGGCGCATGCGGCGGGGGTGCCCACCCTGCTGGACACCAGCGGCGAGCCGCTGCGCCGGGGCATCGCCGCCCGCCCCCATCTCGTCAAGCCCAACGCCGACGAGCTCGCCGGGCTCACCGGCTCCACCGACCCGCTGCGCGCCGCGCGCGACGCCCGGCGGCGCGGGGCACGCGCGGTGGCCGCCTCGCTGGGCCCCGACGGCATGGTCGTGGTCACCGCACACGGCGCCTGGCGCGCCACCCCGCCGCGCCGGCTGACGGGCAATCCAACGGGCGCCGGGGACGCGGCGGTCGCGGGGCTGCTGTCCGGGCTGGTCGAGGAGGCGCCCTGGCCGGACCGGCTGGCCCGCGCCGTCGCCCTGTCGGCGGCGGCCGTAAGGGCCCCGGTGGCGGGCGAGTTCGACCCCGCGGTCTACGACGAGGCGCTGGCGCGGGTCGAGGTGACGGAGCACCCGGCGGCGGCGTGAGCAGCCGCCGAGCGCCGTCCCGGTCCTAGCCCTTGCCCTTCTCCAGCCACATCTGATCGATGTTGGCGTCGCACTTGTCGCCGGGGTCACACGACACGGTGATCGTGTTGGTGCCCTTGGAGAGCTGGACGATCGACCAGGTCTCGGTCCAGCCCTTCTCGTAGTCGCCCTTCGGCGCGCCCGAGAAGTTCTTCATGTTGAGCGGCCGTGTCTCCTTCTTGCCGTTGATCGTCAGCGACATGCTCTGGTCCTCGCCCGGCACGCCGTAGGTGACGTACAGCCGGTAGGACTTCGCCTTGGCCACGTCCAGGCTCCAGGTCGCGGACGAGCCCGGGGTGTTGAGCCCGCCGACGTAGGTGCCGCCCGCGGCCTTGGCGCCCTTGATGTCGCTCGCGGCGGCCGCACCGCCGGTCAGCTTCATCTTCGCGGCGTCCTCGGTGGGCAGCTTCTCGTCACCCGGGCCCTTGGCGGGCCCGGAGGGCTCGCTGGGCCGGACGGAGGAGCCCGCCGTGGGCTGGCCGGTCGGGTCGGCCTGGTCGTCCTTGTTGTCGTCACCGTTTGTGATCATGGCGACGCCGATGCCCACGAGGACCACCGCGACCACGGCGATGGCGCCGATGAGCAGTCCCTTGTTGTTGGGGCCGCGGCCGCCTCCGCCATGGCCGCCGCGCGGGGCGGCCGCACCGGGCTGGCCGGGCGCGCCGCCGGGCAGGGTCTCGGGGGCGGCGTAGTGGGCGTTCTGCCGACCGTAGCCGCCCTGCTGGCCGTACCCCTGCGGCTGCTGGTTCGGGATCTGCTGGCCGTAATTGCGCTCACCCACCGCGCGGACCTGGTTGTACGAGGTGCGGGGAACCCCTGGCTGCGCCGGGCCCGGGTAGCCATAGCCACCGGTGCGGGGGGCGGCACCCGGCTGGCCCGACTGACCGCCCTCATTCCCTTGATCGCCCTCCGAGCGATACAGGTAGGCGAACGGGTCGTCGTTCTCCGGTGTGCCCGAGCCGTTGTTGCCGGCCGTCATCCCTCGTCACTCCCCTATGCATATGGCCATCGGCGCAGGATCAGAACGCGCCACGACAGCTCATATCAGGGTCGAGAGGGCCTCAACAGGGCGTGTGCTGTCCGGATGGCCAATATTCACGATCGGTTCACTGTCGGCGGCAGGGCCGCATCGGCGCAGCCTACCGCGACCGAGCGCCCCCCTACCTCATCCGGCCCGGCGGCGCTCCTTGGAGCGGGACCGCTTCTCGATGTACATCCGCTGGTCAGCGGAGTGCAGCACTTCTTCGGCCGACATTCCGCAGCCCGCCCAGCCAATACCGAAGCTGGCGCCGACCCGGACGGCCCGGCCGTCCACCCGGATGGGCGGAATGATCGCGTTCCGTAGCCGTACCGCCAGGTCAGCCGCGTCGGCCCGGCCGAGGCCGTCGGCGAGGACGACGAACTCGTCACCGCCGAGGCGGGCGACCGTGTCCCCTTCCCGCACTCCGTTGGTCAGCCGGCGGGCGACCTCGATGAGTACGGCGTCGCCCGCATGGTGCCCGAACCGGTCGTTGATGGACTTGAAGCCGTCGAGGTCGCAGAAGAGCACCGCGAGCCCCTTGTGGCCGTCGTCGATGTCGGAGTCCTCGTTGGGCGGGACGGTGTGCACATGACCGTCGAACGGTGCGGTCTCGACCGGGGGCAGGGTGCCGAAGCACTCGAAATCGTCGAAACCGTGCAAATGCCCCGCCGCGTCCACATAGACCCCGCCGGAGCCCGCGACACCGCCGTCCGACGCGCCCCCGTCCTCGTACCCCCCGCCCGGCCGGGGCGGGGTGGCGCACAGCCGGGCGGCCAGCCGGGCGCGCAGCTCGGCGCTGTTGGGCAGGCCGGTCAGGGAGTCATGGCTGGCGCGGTGGGCGAGCTGCAGCTCATGGCGCTTGCGCTCCTCGATGTCCTCGACATGGGTGAGCAGGAAGCGCGGGCCGTCGGCGGCGTCGGCCACCACCGAGTTGCGCAGCGAGACCCAGACGTACGAACCGTCGCGGCGGGCCAGCCGCAGCTCGGCGCGGCCGCCCTCGGCGGAGGTGCGCAGCAGGGTGCCGATGTCCTCGGGGTGGACCA
The DNA here is from genome assembly GCF_042750115.1 of Streptomyces sp. NPDC059455. Lineage (NCBI taxonomy): Bacteria > Bacillati > Actinomycetota > Actinomycetes > Kitasatosporales > Streptomycetaceae > Streptomyces > Streptomyces sp. NPDC059455. The sequence goes on along the minus strand of NZ_JBHYVB010000014.1, from coordinate 25,396 downwards.
GGTCGGAGAAGGAGAAGCGGCGCATCGTGGAGGCCGGGCGGCCCAGCAGCCGGCACAGGGCGTCGTTGGCGCGCAGCAGCCGGCCGTGCTGATCGCCGCCCATCTCGGCGATGGCCATGCCGCTGGGCGCGTACTCGAACGCCTGCCGGAAGGACTCCTCGCTGGCGCGCAGCGCCTGCTGTTCGCGCTCCAGGCGCAGCAGGGCGCGCTGCATGTTGCCGCGCAGCCGGGCGTTGCCGATCGCGACGGCGGCGTGGAAGGCGTACATCTGGAGGGCCTCGCGGCCCCAGGCGCCGGGGTGGCGGCCGTTGCGCGGTTTGTCGACGGACAGGACGCCTATGAGCTCACCGCCGGAGGCGCCCGCCGCGTAGAGCGGGGCGAACAGGCGGTCCATCGGATGCCATTCGTCGGGGAAGCGGGGCGCGGGCCCTGGGGTGTGCCACTGCGGGACGTCGTCGTCGTCGAGGACCCAGCCCTCGCTGTACGGGATGAAGCGCAGATCGCCCCAGCGCTCGCCCATGGACAGCCGGCGCTCCCAGGAGCAGCGGGAGCCGACCCGCCCGGCCATCAGCGCCTCGGCCCCGGCGCTGCCGCCGACCGCGGCGACGACGAGGTCCCCGTCGGGGCGGACGAGGTTGACGGCCGACAACTCGAAGCCGAGTCCGGCGATGACACCGTCGGCGACGGTCTGAAGCGTGTCGGCGAGGCTGCGGGCGGTGTTCAGATCGGCGACTACCTGGTGCAGCTGCCGCAGTGTCGCGAGGCGGATGTACGGCTCCGACTCGGTCTCCATCGATCGCACTCCCCCGAGACCTCGACAGCAAACTCCTGGCGTCTTGTCGTCCGATTGCCACGGCCACTGAATCACAGCGAGCTGTCCACTCGGTACACAGGGTCAACAATTACCGCCTGCTGTGACTCATGTCACAGACCGTGTTCACTTCTTCAACAGCGCGGGTGGGAGCGCTCCAAGTTTTTGTGATCGCAAATCCCGGAACGAGGGCGCCTGGCCATGCAAGGCGGCCGCCCGGGAAGCCCGGACACCCTCCGGCTCGGCGCCGGGCCTACGGCCCGCGACCTACACCCTGAGTGGTCCCCGGGCCCGATGCGGGGACCGGCCGGGGGCGGTTAGCGTCGAAGGGTGCTCCCGACGACTCCTTCCAGCCCAGCCGAGCCCGCCGTCCCCCATGCTGGTGGGGTGAGCGAGGACGAGTTCCGCATCGCGCTGTCGCGGTTCACCGCGGGTGTGGTGCTGGTGACCGCGCACGACCCGGAGGAGGGGCCGCGCGGCGAGGACGTCGGCATGACGGCCACCGCGTTCATGTCAGTGTCACTTGACCCGCCGCTGGTGATGGTGAGCGTTCGCAACGGGTCCCGGATGGACGAGCTCCTGGAGCGACAGCCCCACTGGGCGGTATCGGTCCTGTCGCAGGGTCAGCGGCACATCGCCGGACGATTCGCCATGAAAGGTCGCATCAGCGACAGATTGCTGTTCGAGGACATGTCCGTGGCGCGGGGCGAGCATACGGACGCGCCGCTCGCGGTGGGCGCGCTGGCGACGCTGGAGTGCCGCACCGAGCAGCGGGTGACGGCCGGGGACCACACGCTGGTGGTGGCCCGGGTGCTCGCCGCGGCGGCACCGGCCGCGGAGGGCGGGCCGCTGACGTACTTCAGGGGGCGCTACCGGACGCTGGGGTGAGGGCGCTGAGGTGAGGAGCGCCGAAGACGTGGCGGCCGGGGAACGGTGACCGGGTGGACCGGGAACGGTGACCGGGCGGCCCGGGGAACGGTGACCAGGCGGCCCGGGCGGCCCGGCCCGGGGCTACGTCGAGCCCGGTCCGGGGCTACGCCCAGCTCGTCCCGGGGCTACGTCCAGCCCCGCCCCGTACGCCCCCGCTTGGTCTCGCTCCGCTGCTTCTTCTCGCGCAGCCGCCGCTCGTTGATGCCCCGGGGGATCCGGGTGGGGCGGCGCGGCTTGGGCGGTGGCGCGGTCGCCTCCGCGAGCAGTGACGCGAGCCTTACGGCGGCCGTCTCGCGGTTGCGCCACTGCGAACGGTGCTCGGAGGCCCGTACGGTCACCACCCCGTCCACCAGCCGGCCCGCCAGCCGCTCCAGGGCGCGCTCCTTCCATACGGACGGCAGCGCCTCGGTGCGGGCGAGGTCGAAGCGCAGCTCGACCTGGCTGTCACTGGTGTTGACGTGCTGTCCGCCGGGCCCGGAGGACCGCGAGAAACGCCACATCAACTCGGCCTCCGGCAAGGAGACCGAACCTCGGATGACATAGGGCGCGGGCATGTCCCCCATGGTCGCCTGCCGACCCCGGCGGCGTCATCTTGTTATCTCGTCGTACCCCGACATCAGGGTTTGGCAAAGAAAGTAAAGAGAGCTGGAACCTGTCGGGGCGTTCATGGCGTTGTGGAGGGTGACGACGGCTTCGCCCGTCGCCTCGGACCATAGAGACCACGAAAGGGACTCCCCATGGCTGTAAGCCTGTCCAAGGGCGGCAACGTCTCGCTCACCAAGGAGGCACCGGGCCTGACCGCCGTCACGGTCGGCCTCGGCTGGGACGTCCGCACCACCACGGGCACCGACTTCGACCTCGACGCGAGTGCCATCGCCGTGAACACGAACGGCAAGGTCTACTCCGACCAGCACTTCGTGTTCTTCAACAACAAGTCCACGCCGGACCAGACCATCGTCCACACCGGTGACAACGTCACCGGCCAGGGCGAGGGCGACGACGAGCAGATCAACATCAACCTGGCCGGCCTGCCGGCCGACGTGGAGAAGATCGTCTTCCCGGTCTCGATCTACGAAGCCGAGTCCCGCAGCCAGAACTTCGGCCAGGTGCGGAACGCGTTCATCCGCATCGTCAACCAGGCCGGCGGCACCGAGATCGCCCGCTACGACCTGAGCGAGGACGCGGCCACCGAGACCGCCATGGTCTTCGGCGAGCTGTACCGCAATGGCGCGGAGTGGAAGTTCCGCGCCGTGGGCCAGGGCTACGCCTCCGGCCTGGTGGGCATCGCCAAGGACTTCGGCGTCAGCGTCTGAGGTTCCACCAGCGCACCACCACCGAGGGCCGCCCCCCAAACCGGGCGGCCCCCCCCCCGGGGCACGCGCCAGAGACCCCCCCCCCCCCCCCCCCCCCCCCGCGGCCCCCCGAGACCGCCTGGGAGAGGGCCCGCTTGCGGCGGGCGTGGGCCTTGGGCGGGTCGTCGGGGGCGGCCGTGGCGGAGAGGCCGGCGGCGGACCAGGTCAGGGCCATGGCGAGGACCAGCGCGAGGACGTCCTGGGGGTCGATCGAGGCGGTGACACGGCCGGCGCGCTGGGCCTCGGCGATCGCCTGGAGTTTGACGGTGACGGCGGATGACTCGGTCACCAGGTTGTCGGTCACCAGGTTGTCGGTGACCACTCCTTCGAGCTTGGCCCAGGTGGCCAGGCGGATCAGTTCCGGCCGCTCGATGGCGGTCTCGTAGAGCCGCACGGCGTACCGGGGAAGGTCGTCGGCCGTGAACGGGACGGCGTCGACGACGGCGTCGGCGTGGAGGCGGAAGACGGCGCCGAAGAGGCCGAGCTTGTCCCCGAAGTAAGCGTACAGCTGCGCCTTGTTGACGTCCGCGGCGGCCGCGATGCGGTCGACCCGGGCGCCCGCGATGCCATGGGCGGCGAAGTCGGCGGTGGCCGCGTCGAGCAGGCGGCGGCGGGTGGCATCGCTTTTCCGGGGAGACACGGGAGTCAGGTTACCAACTGGTTAGTTGCCAGCGTTGGGCATGGGCGCGTAGCGTACAAAAATCCAACCAACTAGTTAGTTAGAAAATGAGGTGGGGACGCATGTCCGTGCGCGCATACGCGGTGGAGCAGGCCGGTGGGCCCGTACAGCGGCTGGAGTACGAGCCGGAGCCCCTGGGGCCCCTGGAGGTCGACGTCGCCGTGACGCACTGCGGCGTCTGCCAGACCGACGTCAGCCTGGTGGACGACGTGTACGGCTTGTCCCGGTTCCCGGTGGTCGCGGGGCATGAGGCGGTCGGTGTGGTCGAGGCCGTGGGCAGCGCCGTCGACGGCACGCGCCTGGCCGTGGGTCAGCGCGTGGGCGTCGGCGCGGTGGCCGGGGCGTGCTTCACCTGCGAGTGGTGCCTCACCGGCCGGCAGTATCTGTGCCCGCACAAGGACGACACGGCGCTGCGCGGCGACCGCGGCGCGTTCGCCACCCGGGTGCGGGCGAGCGACTGGCGGTATGTCCAGCCCCTGCCCGACGCCCTCGCCTCCGAGCACGCGGCGCCGCTCCTGTGCGCCGGGATCACGGTCTTCTCGGCGATCGCCCGGAACGGGGTGCGACCCACGGACCGGGTCGCCGTGGTGGGCGTGGGCGGCCTGGGCCACCTCGCGATCCAGTTCCTCGCCAAGTGGGGCTGCCATGTGACCGCCATCTCCTCGACGGCGGCGAAGGCGGACGACGCCCGGCGGTTCGGCGCCCATGAGTTCATCGTCGCGGATGAGGGGCTGCAACGGGCCGCGGGCTCGTTCGACTTCATCCTCTCGACCGTCTCGGCCGATCTGCCGTGGGACACGTACCTCGCGGCGCTGCGCCCGCAGGGGACGCTGTCCGTGGTCGGCGTTCCCCACGGGTCGTTCAGCTTCCACCCGTTGAGCCTGCTGCCGGGCGAGAAACGGATCGTCGGCGGCGTCGTGGGATCAGCGGAGGAGAACCGGCGGATGCTGGACTTCGCGACGCGGCACGGCATCCGCCCGGCCGTCGAGACGTTCCCGGTCGCGCGCATCGACGAGGCGCTCGACCACGTCCGCCGCGGACGCGCGCGCTACCGGGCGGTGCTGGAGTTCTGACGCTGGGCCGTGCCCCCGGGAATCGCGGCCGCGCCCGCGCCCCGCACCCAGATCGCCTTCTCGTCGCGTACACAGCAACGCACGGCAACTCCGCCCTCCGCGCCCGCCGATCGCCCCGCCGCGCTCGCCACCTGGGCGATCGGCCGGGTCCTGCCCCCGCCCCGGCCGGAGGCACCGATGCGGCAGGGGCATGACGTAGTGGCATAAGTCGGCATCAACCAGCCGTTGTTGTCTCATGCCTCGCTGACCGAATTCGCCCCTACTTGAACAACGTCGAGTCAAATTCTTGTTACGCGCCTACCCCAATCGATCGTTCAATGACAATCTCTGGTCGGCCCGCCGCACGTCTTCTGACTCCGCGGTAAGGCCCTCATGCACCTCTCTGTGCACCACTCGCACCACTCCTGCTCGACCGGACGGCCCACCCATGGCTGTCCGTACCCCCTACGCAGGGCCGCGACCCGGCGGCCCCAAGGCAAGGAGACCGAGTGAGACCCATCGCTTCCTCCCCCCGTAAGAAGACCGTCCGCGTGGCGGCGCTCGTCGCCTCCGCCGCCATGGTCGTCATCGGCGTGCAGACCGGCCAGGCCAGCGCCCAGCCGGAGCACTCCCGCGAGGCGGGCGCCACGGCGCTTCCGCTGACCGCGGGCGAGCGCGCCACCGCGATCAAGGCGGCCCAGGCCGACGCCTCCGCGCAGGCCGAGTCCCTCGGGCTCGGGGCCAAGGAGAAGCTCCTCGTCCGCGACGTCATCAAGGACGCGGACGGAACCGTTCACACCCGCTACGAGCGCACCTACGCGGGGCTGCCCGTCCTCGGCGGCGACCTGGTCGTCCACGAGAAGACCAGCGGCGCGCGCTCCGTCAACAAGGCCACCGACGCGCGGATAGCGGTCAAGAGCACCGACGCCGCCGTGGCCCCCTCGGCCGCCTCCGGCACCGCGCTGAAGGCCGCGCCGAAGGCGACCACCGGTGAGAAGGCCAAGTCGCCACGGAAGGTGGTCTGGGCGGCCACCGGCACGCCCGTCCTGGCCTGGGAGACCATCGTCACCGGCACGCAGGCCGACGGCACCCCGAGCGAGCTGCACGTCGTCACCGACGCCACCACGGGCAAGAAGCTGTCCCAGTGGGAGGGCGTCGAGACCGGCACCGGCACCAGCAAGTACAGCGGCACGGTGCCCCTGGGCACCACCAAGAGCGGCTCCACCTACAGCCTCACCGACTCCACACGGGGCAACCACAAGACGTACGACCTGAACCAGGGCAGCTCGGGAACCGGCACCCTGTTCACCGACGCGGACGACGTATGGGGCGGCGGACGCCAGACCGCCGGCGTCGACGCGCACTACGGCGCGGCCGAGACCTGGGACTTCTACAAGGAGTTCCTCGGCCGCAACGGCATCAAGAACAACGGCGTGGGCTCGTACTCCCGCGTCCACTACGGCAACAGCTACGTCAACGCCTTCTGGCAGGACTCCTGCTTCTGCATGACGTACGGCGACGGCTCGGGCAACGCCAACGCGCTGACCGCGATGGACGTGGCCGGCCACGAGATGAGCCACGGTGTGACCGCGGCCACCGCGAACCTCAACTACTCCGGTGAGCCCGGCGGTCTCAACGAGGCCACCTCCGACATCATGGCCACCGCGGTGGAGTTCTACTCGGGCAACTCCGCGGACGCCGGTGACTACCTCATCGGCGAGAAGATCAACATCAATGGCGACGGCACCCCGCTGCGCTACCAGGACAAGCCCAGCAAGGACGGGGCGTCCAAGGACTACTGGTCCTCGACGCTCGGCAACCTCGACGTCCACTACTCCTCCGGCCCCGCCAACCACTTCTTCTACCTGCTGTCCGAGGGCAGCGGCGCGAAGGTGATCAACGGCGTGAGCTACAACAGCCCGACCTCCGACGGCTCGACCGTCACCGGGATCGGCCGGGACAAGGCCATCAAGATCTGGTACCGGGCCCTGACCACGTACTGGACCTCGACGACCAAGTACGCGGGCGCCCGCACCGGCACCCTCAGCGCCGCGTCCGACCTCTACGGCGCCAACTCCACCGAGTACAAGGCGGTCGCCGCCGCCTGGACCGCGATCAACGTGAAGTAACCGGTCCGCTGAAGGGATGAGGGGGCGCACCCGGGGGCCGGGGCGGGCCGGGGCGGGGCGAGCGCGGGGGGGGGCGGGGGGGGGGGCTGGGACCGCGGGGGGGC
>NZ_JBHYVB010000014.1:10901-18329 GCF_042750115.1 Streptomyces sp. NPDC059455 | reverse complement strand
CCGGCCCCCCCGGCGGCCACGCGGGCGGCGCGCCGCCCGCCCCCCCGGCGCGGCGGGGGGCGGGGGCGCCCCCCGTTCCGGACCGACCGCGGCCCGTTCCGGACGGGCCTCGTCATCCCTGTCGTAGCCGCTGGTCGCCACTTACGCTGCTGTCATGACTCAACAGGTACGCGGCGTGGTGGCCCCCGGCAAGGGCGAGCAGGTCAGGATCGAGACGATCGTGGTGCCGGACGCCGGCCCCGGCGAAGCGGTGGTAAAGGTCCAGGCGTGCGGCGTCTGCCACACCGATCTGCACTATCGGGAGGGCGGGATCAACGATGAGTTCCCCTTCCTCCTCGGCCATGAGGCGGCGGGCATCGTGGAGTCCGTCGGCGAGGGCGTCACGGAGGTGGCCCCCGGCGACTACGTGATCCTCAACTGGCGCGCGGTCTGCCACGAGTGCCGGGCCTGCCGCCGCGGCCGCCCCTGGTACTGCTTCAACACCCACAACGCGAAGCAGCCCATGACCCTGACCGACGGCACCGCGCTCACCCCGGCGCTCGGCATCGGCGCGTTCGCCGAGAAGACGCTGGTGGCCGCCGGGCAGTGCACCAAGGTCGACCCCTCGGCCTCGCCCGCCGCGGCCGGGCTGCTCGGCTGCGGGGTGATGGCCGGCATCGGCGCCGCGCTCAACACCGGCAACGTCCAGCGCGGTGACTCCGTCGCCGTGATCGGCTGCGGCGGGGTCGGCGCCGCCTCGGTCGCCGGGGCGCGGCTGGCCGGGGCCGCGAAGATCATCGCGGTCGACGTGGACGAGCGGAAGCTGGCGTGGGCCCGCTCGCTGGGCGCCACCCACACCCTCAACGGCAAGAGCGCCGACGTCGTCGAGGCCGTCCGCGAGCTGACCGACGGCAACGGCGCCGACGTCGTCATCGAGGCGGTCGGCCGCCCCGAGACCTACAAGCAGGCGTTCTACGCCCGCGATCTGGCCGGCACCGTCGTCCTGGTCGGCGTCCCCACCCCCGAGATGAAGCTGGAGCTGCCGCTCCTGGACGTCTTCGGGCGCGGCGGGGCACTCAAGTCCTCCTGGTACGGGGACTGTCTGCCGGACCGCGACTTCCCCATGCTGATCGACCTCTACCAGCAGGGCCGCCTCGACCTGGACGCGTTCGTCAGCGAGACGATCGGGCTCGAGGACATCGAGGAGGCGTTCGCCAAGATGCACCGCGGTGAGGTGCTCCGCTCGGTGGTGATGTTCTGATGACCCCTCCGCCCGTACGCGTCGACCACCTCGTCACCTCCGGCACCTTCTCGCTGGACGGCGGCACCTGGGAGGTGGACAACAACGTGTGGCTGATCGGCGACGACCACGAGGTGTACGTGATCGACGCCGCGCATGACGCCGACGCCATCGCGGACGCCGTCGGCGGCCGCCGACTGCTCGGCATCATCTCCACCCACGGCCACGACGACCACATCGACGCGGCCCCCGCGCTCGCCGAGCGCACCGGCGCGCCGATCCTGCTGCACCCGGAGGACGAGGTGCTGTGGCGGATGCGCCACCCGGACCGCGCCCCGGACCAGCCGCTGGCCGACGGTGACGTCCTTACCGTGGCCGGGACGCAGCTGCGGGTACTGCACACCCCCGGCCACTCCCCCGGCGCCGTATGTCTGTACGCACCGGCGCTGACCACGGTCTTCTCCGGGGACACCCTGTTCCAGGGCGGCCCGGGCGCCACCGGGCGCTCGTACTCGTCCTTCCCAACGATCATCGAGTCGATCCGGGAGCGGCTGCTGACGCTGCCCCCGGAGACGGTGGTCCGCACCGGCCACGGCGACTCCACGACCGTCGGGGACGAGGCCCCGCACCTCGAGGAGTGGATCGCGCGCGGGCACTGAGCCGCGCTCGAACGGCGAGCGCGGGGCCGCCCGCCGGGCGGGCGGCCCCGTGCCCCATGACACCATCGACCGCGTGATCGACCTGGGCTACTCCCTCTCCCGCCGCTTCCCCGACCCGCCACAGACCGACTACCGGCGCGCGGATCCGCACACCCTGCGGCACGACCTGTTCTGCGGCGACGTCTACCTCGCCGATACGGAGACGGACCGCGAGCTGTCCACAGCCTGGGGATGGGTTCCGGTGCTCGACTTCTCCTGGGCGCTGTGCGACATCGTGGAACGGCTCGACCGGGACCCGCGCGGCAGCCGCTCGGCCACCCCGGTCCACGCCGAGCTGGACTTCACCGAATCGACCGACCGGCTGCTCTTCGAGCGCCGCTTCGGCTGGGTGGACATCACCGCCGACTGGGCGCCGGCCGAGGATGCGCCGCTGACCTTCAACCACGCGGCGCTGCGCCGCGAGGCCCGCGACTTCCTGCACGATCTGATCGCCGACCTCACGGATCTGCACGAGGGGCTCGGTGACAACCCCGTGGTGTGGGATCTGCAGTCGCGCTTCCCGCGCGTATGAGGACCGGCGATACCCGCGAGGTCCCGCGGGTGCCGCGAGGTCCCGCGGGTGCCGCGAGGTCCCGCGGGTGCCGCGAGGTCCCGCGGGTGCCGCGAGGTCCCGCGGGTGCCGCGAGAGTTCGCGGAGGTCCGGTGGGGCTGGAAACCGTCGCCGAACCTCCGCTCCGGCAGCGTTCTCGGGGGTTGAATGCCGCCGGCGGGGAAACTCCCCCGCGCCGCGGCACGGGGGCTGAATTCCCTCGTCGCCATATGTATCGACCGCCGAGAACCCTCCGCAAAGGGCGCTACAGGAAGCTGCCAGTCCCGAGCGGGACCTCGCCGATCACCGGCGTTTCCGGCCACCGGAGGCCCCGCTCGGCTCGCCGTTTCCGGCCATCATGTCCATGGCTTCGGCGGGTTCTCTTCATGTCCATGGCTTCGGCGGGTCCTGGGACGGTGTCATGGGCAGCAGGCCCAATTCCGCCGCCCGTACCCCCGCCTGAAACCGTGAGTTGGCCCCCAGCAACGCCATGATTTCGGCCACATAGCGGCGGTATGTACGAACGGAGACCGCCAACTCGCGGGCCGCGACCTCATCGGTGGCCCCCAGCCGCAGCCGCTCCAGGATCGGCCGCACCAGTTCGCCGCGCGATCGCTCGCCCAGCTCGATGCGCTCGCTGACCGAGAGCGCGGTCCGCCAGATCCCGTCGAACAGCGTCTGGAGGGTCTCGATGACGCCCGAGTCGCGGAGGGTGGAGGCGCGCCGGCCCGCGGCCGAGTCCGCGCACACCAGCGCGGCCCGGCCGTCCACGATGAGGGCGGCGAGCAGCGGAATGCGCGCCACCCGGACCTCCAGGGCGTTCTCGTCCCCCACATGCCGCTGTACGAAGCCCCAGTCCACGGTGTTCTGGGCGCACAGCATCCGCGTGCGCACGGCGTCGCCGCCCGACCGCAGCCAGCCGTCGAGCGCGCCGTGCAGCACGTGCACATGCGCGGCCTCCGCCGCCAGTACCACGTCCACCCGTTCCGTGGCCGTGCGCAGCAGGTCCTGCGCGGCGGCGTGCACTTCCTTGTCGTCCGCCTCGACGGCCGCGACCCATGAGTTCCGCAGCTGCCGGTCGCGGTGTTTGACCACCGTGGACTCGATGAGCGCGCGGACCGCGAGGAGTTCCTCGGTGATGTCGTCCGCGGGGCGCCCGTCGTCCTCGGAGCCCCCGGAGGGCCCGTCATCCCCCGGGTGCCGGGGCCCGTCGTCCCCGTCGTCGTCATCGTGCTGTCGCTGGACCCCGGCCCCCGCCGGCGTGGGAACCCTCATTGCCCTCACCCCCGTGAATTCGCTCAATCCACCAGCTCGCGGTCCGCCGCGGAGAGCAGCCCGAGCTCGACCGCGCGCACGCCCGCCTGGAAGCGGGAGCTCGCGCCCACGTCCCGCATGATCGTCGCCACATGGCGACGGTAGGTGCGCAGCGAAATCTGGATCTTCTTGGCCGCGACGTCGTCGGTGTGCCCCTCGCGGAGCCGCTCGAGGATCACCCGCATGGAGTCCGAGCGGAGCCGCTCGGCCAGCCGCAGATGTTCGTGCACCGGCATCGCGCTGCCCCAGGCCCCGGCGAACATCAGATACAGCGCGCGCACGGAGGCGAGGTCGGTGTTGACGGTGGCGTAACGGCCGTCGCGCTCGGGTCCGGAACGCCCGAACGCCGCCTTGCCGTCGACGATGACGGTCCCGTGCAGTTCGGCGTCGGTGACCCGGACGTCGAAGCCCAGCTGGCCGGCGCGCACCGCGGCGAGGACGCCGTGGGGGACCGCGAGCACCTGCGGGGTGCACAGCAGCCGGACGGTGACTCCGGACTTGGCCACCGCGGCGAACCGCCCCATCATCGCGAGCATCGGCCTGGCCCGCTCCAGGGCGCCCGGCACGATCACGCTGACGCTGTACTTGGCACCGGCCAGCAGACGCCCGACGGCCTGCGCGACCGCCACGCCATCGGTGACGAGCACCATGGGCGAGGGCTGTGGCGGAATGCTGCGATGCAGGGTCACCGCCGATTCGATGAGCTCACATACCTGCTTGAGCGTCTCTTCTACGCCGTCGGATCTTCCACTCGAATTCGACAGTTCTGACATGACTCCCCCATTGGCACACGACAGACCTGCCGCGTACCCGTCGATGAACGCCGAGCGGCCGCACGGCCGAGCTGCGGCCGCATGACGCCCGACGATTTCCCCAGCGTTTTAATCCACGAATGACACGGGCATCGGAACTGCCCGCTCCCCCCTGCATCGCCGTACATTCACGTACGTTCAAGTGCGCGTTAACCAGCGTGCGTTCTCTCCAGAAGGCCGCCCCCCAGGCCGTGCGGCGGCGAGATTAGTTCGCTGGCCGCGCCTCAGTCAACGCATCATAGTTGATAACGTTCGGATAAATCGGCCACGTCAGGAGCGGAAACCGACCCCGCTCCGCATCCGGGCCACGGGATTGACATCAAGTTGCACATCTGTCCGGAAACGCAGCTCGGACGATCGCGCTCCGGGTGCGCAACGCAGCGGTAGGGGCACGGTGCGCAATCACGACGGTGCCCGATGACCGCTTGCTGTCAGCTATGCGCCCACGCCGTCCCGACACGGTCCGCTATCTTCGCCCACCGCCGGTCAACGCCACGAAACCCCAGGCCACTTGGGGTTTCACCGCACCCGGCGACGCACCGCGCAGCGGACCGCACCGCCCCGGTTGTGACGCGCTTTACACCGATGACAGCGCTGTCCATGCACGGGTGCGGACGCGGCGCAAGGGTGCGATCCACCCCGTAACGGCCGAGACCCGCCCACCGGGTACGCCGCCGCGCTTCCGGTGACAAGCCACCTCAGGCTGCCGCACACGCGTCCTTCATGTCATCAATGAGCGCCAGTACGGCCCGCACGGACGGCAGAATCGCACGCCCCGCCTTGGTCAGCTGAGTACCGGTGGAGTCCCGCCTGAAAAGCCGCACGCCCAAGGCTTGTTCAAGACACTTGATCTGGTAGCTGATGGCCGGCTGTGAATAATCGAGTGCCTTCGCCGCCTCGTCCATCCGGCCGATCTCGGCGATGGATACGAAGGCACGGAACTCACGCTCATGCATTTCTTCCCCCTGATATCCGCGTGCAGGCCATATCAACGGATCGAATCCCGATCGGCAACAGCGGATGCAGGAAGCTGCAAGGGCCAACATGATCAATCCATGCGCCCGGACGGGCCCCGCCCCCGCCCTCGCCACCCGACCGGTACACCCCCGACCGGCACACCCCCGACCGGTACACCCCATCCCGCGCCATCGGCCTGCGCCACCGGCCCGCACCATCGGCCTGCGACCCCGGGGACGTCCCCCTGGGGCGCCGCGGCAATCCCCCGGGGCGCCGCGGCAATGAAAAAACCGCAGAGTCACATGGGTGATCTGCGGTTTCGAGAGCCGACTGTCGGGTTCGAACCGACGACCTTCGCTTTACAAGAGCGGTGCTCTACCAGCTGAGCTAAGTCGGCGTCCCCTGCAGTGTACCCGGCCCCGAGGCGTGATCCGTTCGAAAATTCCCGGGTCCTGGCTAGAGACATGGCCGCCCTCGCCGGTATAACGTCACGCCAATCCACCTCCGGTGGACTAGACCCCTCCTTTACTCGGATCGTCCGGCACGTTCCTGCCGGTGAAGGGACAGATCACCATGGCCACGGTCACGTACGACAAGGCAACCCGGGTTTACCCGGGCACCGAGAAGCCCGCTGTCGACCAGCTCGACATCTCCATCGAGGACGGCGAGTTCCTCGTACTCGTCGGCCCCTCCGGCTGCGGGAAGTCGACCTCCCTGCGGATGCTCGCGGGGCTGGAGGACGTCAACGGCGGGGCCATCCGGATCGGGGACCGCGATGTCACCCATCTGCCGCCGAAGGACCGGGACATCGCCATGGTGTTCCAGAACTACGCGCTGTACCCGCACATGTCCGTCGCCCAGAACATGGGCTTCGCGCTCAAGATCGCCGGCGTGAACAAGACCGAGATCCGGCAGAAGGTCGAGGACGCGGCGAAGATCCTGGACCTCACCGAGTACCTCGAGCGCAAGCCGAAGGCGCTGTCCGGTGGTCAGCGGCAGCGTGTCGCGATGGGCCGGGCGATCGTCCGGGAGCCGCAGGTGTTCCTCATGGACGAGCCGCTGTCCAACCTGGACGCCAAGCTGCGTGTGCAGACGCGTACCCAGATCGCCAGCCTGCAGCGGCGGCTGGGCATCACGACCGTGTACGTCACCCACGACCAGGTCGAGGCCATGACCATGGGCGACCGGGTGGCGGTGCTGAAGGACGGTCTGCTCCAGCAGGTCGACTCGCCGCGCAACATGTACGACCGTCCGAACAACCTCTTCGTCGCGGGCTTCATCGGCTCGCCCGCGATGAACCTGGTCGAGGTGCCCATCACCGACGGCGGTGTGAAGTTCGGCAACAGCGTCGTCCCGGTCTCGCGTGAGGCGCTGAGCGCCGCGTCCGACAACGGCGACCGTACGGTCACCGTGGGCGTCCGGCCCGAGCACTTCGACGTGGTCGAGCAGAACGGCGGCGCCGCCCAGGGCCTCACCAAGGCGTCCGAGGACGCCCCGGCCGGTCTCGCCGTCACCGTCAACGTCGTCGAGGAACTCGGCGCCGACGGCTACGTCTACGGCACCGCCGAGGTCGGCGGCGAGGTCAAGGACCTGGTCGTCCGCGTGAACGGGCGCCAGGTGCCGGAGAAGGGCGCGCAGCTGCACGTCGTGCCGCGGCCGGGCGAGACGCACGTCTTCTCGACCTCGTCCGGGGAGCGGCTCAGCGACTGAGGCCGCGGCCTCAGCGGCCTGGCGACTGAGGCCGCTGACCCGTCAGTTCGTACCGACGGCGCCGTTCGTCCGCTTCCCGCGGTCGGGGGGGGCCCTGGGGGTGGGTGGGGAGGGGGTGGGGGGCGGGGTTGGGTTTTGGATAAAATGACAGTCAATCCGCGGATTTTG